>DASPIV010000772.1:0-3432 GCA_035628955.1 Bordetella sp. | reverse complement strand
GCGACACGGGCCGAAGCGGGAAAAGCGGGCGAGGCGGGAAAGGCGGGGGAAGTGGCGTCTGGCATTACCGCAGGCGCGTGGTCGACGTGATGCCCAGGTAGACCATTTTCGAGTACGGGCAAATGGCCTCGGTTTCCTCGGCGAGCCCCTTGGCCTTGTCCTCGGGGATACCCGGCAGGGCGATCAACACCATGGCCCCGTGAAAGCATGCGGCGTAGCCCCGTGACGGTCGTCTTATAGAGCGGCAGGATCTCGTTTCCCTCGTACGGCTCCAGGATCGAAACGGATGGGATAGGGGCGTCATGATGTGATTCACCTTGATTTCTTGATAGATTACTCAATCTTTCGCCCATAATGCCATATGCCCCCGGCAGCCCCGTGGGCCGGCCCCGTCAGGATCGCCGCCTGCGGAATATGGGTGCCATCGCGTACGTATCGATGCCAGGCACCTGGCAAATATCCCGCGTAGTGGGCCAGGCGGCGTGAATATGATCAAATCACACGCCTGGCATAGACAAAGGGCGCTGCCTGGCGGCGCCAGAGACTGCAAATGAAGGCGTCCCTCAAGTTTCTGATCGTGGCCATGCTGGCCTGTACGGCCAGTGCGGTCGCGCGCGCCGGACAGGTGCAAATCGCGGTCGCCGCCAATGTCATCGCGCCGATCCGCGTCATTGCCGATGACTTCCAGCGCAAGACCGGCAATGTCGTGGTGCTGTCGGCCGCCCCGACCAGCCAGCTTTATGCCCAGATCGAACAAGGCGTGCAGTACGACGTTTTCGTGGCGGGCAACGATGTGCTGCCCGCGCGCCTGGAAGCGGCCCGCAAGGCCGTGCCCGGCACCCGCTATACCTATGCCACCCGGGTATTGGCGCTGTGGTCGCCGCGCAAAGGCTATGTGGACCCGCACGGCGAGGTACTGAAAGACAACCAGTTTCACCGCCTGTCGATCACCAGCCCCGATCTGTTGCCGTACGGCCGCCCGGCCATGCAAGTGATAGACCGGCTGGGCTTGCGCGGAGCGGTCACGGGCAAGTTGGTGGAGCGCCGCAATGCGTCGGACACCCGCCGGTTTTTATCGGGCGGCAATACCGAACTGGGGTTCGTCACGCTGTCGCACATTTACAAGAACAGCCAGATCGAACGCGGCTCGGCGTGGATCGTGCCCACATCGCTATACGACCCGATCAGGCAAGACGCGATCCTGCTGGAGGCAGGCAAGGAAAACCTGGCGGCGCGTTCCTTCCTGTTCTACCTGAAAGGCCCGAAAGTGGGCCAGATCATGCGCGCCTATGGCTTCCATCGCTAGCGCGACTCACGGCGCCAGCAAGCCTTCGACGACCTGGTAGGCGCCCAGCGCCGCCAGGCTGGCCATGAAACACAGGCGGAACACCCGAGGCGCCAACGCGCGGCGCAGGCGCTGCCCGGCGGCCATGCCCAGCAAAGCCGGGGCCAACATGGCAAACGAAGCACCGGCGGTACCCATGCCATAGCTGCCGTTCAGCCACAGGCCTGCCGCCAGCGCCAGCGTGGATACGGTGAAAGACACTCCCATGGCCTGGATCAGTGCGTCTTTGTCGAGTGCCAGCGACTGCAGGTAAGGAACGGCCGGCACCACGAACACCCCGGTAGCGGCGGTGATCACCCCCGTCACCCCTCCTGCGCAAGGCCCCATCCACCGCTCGGCGTGCGCCGGCAAGGCCGGTGGGGTGCCGAACAGGCCCCAGGCGGCATAGGCCAGCAAGGCGGCGCCCAGCGCCACGGCCCCCCAGGTACCCGACGGTGCACCGAGCAGGATGGCGCCCACCAGCGTACCCAGGCAGATACCCAGCTGCAGGGTGCCGATGCGTCGCAGCAGCGGCCCCAGGGCGCGCACGGGGCGGGCCTGCCACAAGTTGGTGATCAGCGAAGGAATGACCAGCAGCGCCGCCGCCTGCGCAGGCGGCATGAACAAGGCCAGCAGGGCCATGGATATCGTGGGCAGGCCCAGGCCCACCACGCCCTTGACCATGCCGGCCAACAAGAACACGGCGGCAACGGCGGTCAACTGGCCAGGCAGGAATTCAAACAGGTTCATGGTGACTGAGCTTACGGAACAGGCATAGGCTGGCGGACCGGCGCCCGCGCGATGGATGGGCTTGGCCCCTATTTTTGCGCTTGAATGGGTGCCTGCCTATGCGGACCTTCCATAGCCTGGCTCAGGTTTTTCCTGATGCTCGCATGCTAGCATCGGTACATGCGTTTCGACCTGACCGACCTGCGCCTGTTCATGCACGTCCACGAAACAGGCACCATCACAGAAGGCGCGCAGCGTACACACATGACGCTGGCTTCGGCCAGCGAGCGCGTGCGCGGCATGGAAGACACCCTGGGGGTGCCCCTGCTGGTGCGCGAACGCCACGGCGTACGCGTGACTGCGGCGGGCCGCACCCTGCTGCACCATGCCCGCACGGTGCTCAAGCAGGTCGAGCGCATGCACGGCGAACTGGACCAGTATGGCCACGGCATCAGGGGCCATGTCAGGCTGCTGTGCAATACGGCGGCGCTGAGCGAATACCTGCCCGAGCTGCTGGGCGGCTTTCTGCAACGGCATCCACGCATTTCGGTCGACGTCGAAGAGCGGCCGAGCGCCGACATTGCCGACGCCATGCGCGCAGATACCGCCGATATCGGCATTCTGGCCGACTCGGCCGATCTGCAAGGCCTGCGGACCCATCAATTCCGCTACGACCCGCTGGTACTGGTGGTGGCTCGCGACCATGCGCTGGCGCGGTCTGCCTGCGTAGGGCTGGCGGAACTCGCCGTCCACGATTTCATCGGGCTGGCCGAAGGCAGCGCCCTGCAAGACCATATCGCCCAGCATGCGCGGCGTGCCGGCGCGCCTTTGAACTACCGCGTGCGGCTGCGCAGCTTCGATGCCATCTGCCGGTTGGTGGGACAGGGAATCGGCATAGGCATCGTGCCGCGCGCCGCTGCGCGGCGCTGCGCACGGGCCACGGGCATCAAGGCCGTGGCGCTCGATGCCGCCTGGGCCCGCCGCAACCTGCTGTTGTGCGTGCGGCAGCCCGAAGAGCTGCCTGCCTATGCCCAGCAAATGCTGCACTACCTGCAGGATGCCGCGCAGCCGGAACCCATGCGTTCTACCTGAGCGGCACGGCATGGGCGCGGCCCGACCCGGCCTCAATCGGGCCAAGGCGGCTCGGCGAAGTGCCCGGTCAGGAAATCGATCAGCGCGCGCACGCGCGGCGGCACATGCCGCCGGGTGGGATAAACCGCGAAGATGCCCAGTTCGACGCAGCGGTATTGCGGCATCACCTCGACCAGAGTGCCGGCGCGCAAGGCATCGCCGACCAGGAAGGTGGGCTGCAGGACGATGCCCAGGCCGGCCAGCGCGGCGGCCACGCAGGTATCGCCGTTATTGGCGCGCATGACGGG
>DASPIV010000771.1:0-15103 GCA_035628955.1 Bordetella sp. | reverse complement strand
GGATACCACCACGCGCGTGAGCGTCAGGTCGGGGAACTGGGTCATCATGTCGCCCACCAGCTTCTCGCTTTCGCGCGAGGCGGTGCCGTTGCCGATGGCGATCAGTTCAACCTGGTGGCGAGCGGCCAATGCCGCCAGCGTGGCAATGGTGCCTTCGCGGTCGCGGCGCGGTTCAAAGGGATAGACCGTGGCTGTATCCACTACCTTGCCGGTACGGTCGATGACAGCCACTTTGCAGCCGGTACGGATGCCGGGATCCAGTCCCAGCACGGTCTTGGGGCCGGCCGGCGCCGCCAGCAACAGGTCTTTCAGGTTGGCGGCAAACACGCGGATGGCCTCGGCTTCGCCGCTTTCGCGCAGGCGGCCGAACAGTTCGCTTTCGAAGGCCGTGAGCAGCTTCACGCGCCAGGTCCAGCGGCACACTTCGCCCAGCCAGCGCGCGCGCGGCGGCGCATCCAGGTCGAACAGCCCCCGGCCCAGCTTCAGGAAAGCGGCAATACGCGCCACGCAAGGATGCGGAGTCTGGGCTTCCAGCTCTGCTTCGAGGCCCACGCGCAGTTCCAGCACGCCTTGCTGGCGGCCGCGCAGCAACGCCAGGATGCGATGCGAGGGCAGGGTGCGCAGAGGTTCGTTGAAGTCGAACCAATCGCGGAAATTGGCGCCTTCGGCTTCCTTGCCCTCGGCCACCTTCGAATAGACCAGCGCGGTCGACCACAAGTGTTCGCGCATGTCGGCCAGCAGGTCGGCATTTTCGGCGTAGCGTTCGGCCAGGATGTCGCGCGCGCCGTCCAGCGCCGCCTTGGCGTCGTTGATGGCCACTTCCGGATTCAGGTATTGCGCGGCCAGCGCGGCGGGATCGCAGGCGGTATCGGCCACGATGGCATCGGCCAGGGGCTCGAGCCCGGCTTCGCGGGCAATCTGGGCCCGGGTGCGCCGCTTGGGTTTATACGGCGCGTACAGATCTTCCAGCCGCTGCTTGGTATCGGCCGTGGCAATTTCCTGTTGCAACTCAGGCGTCAGCTTGCCCTGCTGCGTGATCGATTCCAGGATCGCACCGCGCCGGTCTTCGAGTTCGCGCAAATAGCCCAGGCGTACTTCCAGGTTGCGCAGCACGGTGTCGTCGAGCCCGCCGGTGGCTTCCTTGCGATAGCGCGCGATGAAAGGCACCGTGGCCCCGTCATCGAGCAATTCGATGGCTGCGGCGATTTGCGACGGACGGCTGGCCAGCTCGGTGGCGAGCTGGGCGAGGATACGGGCTTGGTCGACGCTGGGCGCAGTGCTCGTGGTGGCAGAAGTGTCAGGCATCTCGATACGGCGGCAAAGGGAAAACAAGGGGCGGATTTTGCCACAAGGCGGCGCCGGCCCGTGCAGCGCCAGGCTATTTTAGACACGATGGGGGTGGCGGCCGGGGTATCATTTGGGCCAATTCACCGCTTGCCCCTCCTGATGCTGGACCTGGATATATCCGAGTTTTTCGCCGCCGACGGCCCCCTGGCCGCGGCGTTGCCGGGCTATACGCCCCGAGCGGCCCAGGTCGAACTGGCACAGGCCATCGGCCGTGCCATCACCGATCGCGCCACGCTGGTGGCCGAGGCGGGCACCGGCATCGGCAAGACCTGGGCGTACCTGGTGCCGGCCTTCGTGGCGGGTGGCAAAGTGGTCATCTCGACCGGCACCCGCACCCTGCAAGACCAGCTCTACACGCGCGACCTGCCGCGGGTCCGGGCCGCGCTGGCGGCGCCGGTGACCGCCGCCTTGCTCAAGGGGCGCGCCAATTACGTGTGCCACTACCATCTCGACCGTCTGCAGGGCGACGACCGTGCGCTGAAGTCGCGTGCCGAAATATCGCAGCTGCGCCAGATCCAGGTCTTCGCAGGCATTTCCAAGACCGGCGACCGCGCCGATCTGGGCAAGGTGCCCGAAGACGCCGATATCTGGCACCGGGTCACCTCTACCCGCGAAAACTGCCTGGGACAAGAATGCCCGCGCATCCGCGATTGCTTCGTGGTGAAAGCGCGCCGGCAGGCCCAGGAGGCCGACGTGGTGGTGGTGAACCACGCGCTGTTCATGGCTGACCTAGTGCTGCGCGAAGAGGGCGTCACCGACCTGCTGCCCGAGGCCGATACGGTGATCTTCGATGAAGCCCACCAACTGCCCGACACGGCCACGCGCTTCCTGGGCAGCAGCGTGTCCACGCACCAGCTGCTGGATTTCGGCCGGGCCCTGGAAGCCGCCGGCCTGGCCTATGCGCGCGAGGCCGCCAAATGGAGCGACGTCAGCCGGCAGGTAGAGACCGCCGCGCGCGAACTGCGCCTGGCCTGTGCGCCGCTGGATCAGTTGCCAGGCCGCAAGGCCACATTCGAGGCCATGCCCGAGGCCGAGCAATTCGACGCCGCGCTGGCGGCGCTGCGGCAGGCCATCGATGCGGCGACACGCGCCCTGGGCGCCGTGGCCGAAAAACACCCCGATCTGGCGGCCGCCGCGCGCGGCGGCGCCGAGATCTCGCTGCGGCTGGCGCGCTGGGCGTCGCCTGGGCGCAATGGCGGTGCCGCTGCCCACGATGACGAAGGCTGGGGCCGCGACACCCACGCCCTGACGCAGGCCAGCGACGATGGACCGGCGCTGCCCCAGGCCGTGCTGCAAGGCATCGCGGCGGCCGCCGACTACGCCGGGCCGGCGGTGCGCTGGGTCGAGCACGGCCAGCACCATGTGCGCCTGCATTCGGCCCCGCTGTCGGTGGCGCAGGCGTTCTCGCGGTTCCGCAAGCCGGGCCAGGCCTGGATACTGACTTCGGCCACCTTGTCCGTGCACGGCGACTTCAAGCATTACACCAGCCAGTTGGGCTTGGACGACGCGCGCACGGGGCGCTGGGAGTCGCCGTTCGACTACACCGCGCAGGGCCTGCTGTTCGTGCCGCGCGACATGCCCGAGCCGCAATCGCCCCGTTTTGCCGAACGCTTTGTGCAGGCCCTGATGCCGCTGCTCGAGGCCAGCCCGGGCGGCACGCTGGTGTTGTGCACCACGCTGCGCGCCGTCGACCGCGTGGCCGCATTGCTGGCCGAAGCCTTCGACGAGCAGGGCCACGAATGGCCGTTGCTCAGGCAGGGCGACGCAACGCGGCGCGACCTGCTCGAACGCTTCTGCAAGCTTGACCACCCTGTGCTGGTGGGCAGCGCCAGTTTCTGGGAAGGCATCGATCTGCCGGGCGATGTGCTGACCTTGGTGGCGATCGACAAGCTGCCGTTCGCTCCGCCCGACGATCCTGTCATCGAAGCGCGCCTGCGCGCCTGCCGCGTGCGGGGCGGCAATCCATTTGCCGAATACCAATTGCCCGAAGCCGCCATTTCGCTCAAGCAGGGCGCGGGCCGCCTGATCCGTACCGAGCGCGACTGGGGCGTGCTGATGGTGGGCGACGCAAGGCTGGTTGAAAAGCCCTATGGCAAGCGGCTGTGGCGCGGCCTGCCGCCGTTTTCGCGCACCCGCGACTTGAACGAAGTGCTGGCCTTCTACGCCCGGCGCCAGCAGGCGGCCGCCTGAAGTGAAACTCACCCCCGAAGCGCTGCGTGCCTCTTCAAGGGGGCGACGCTGACGGACCGGCGAAGCCGGCGCCGTGGCGTCTTCGGTCCAGCCGCACGGCGTGCGCGGTTACTTCCACGAGAACGGGTTCCACCAGCTTTTGTCGGTAAGCAAGGTCTGCTCGGTGACGGTGCCGTTGGGGTAGTTGGCCTTCAGTACGCGCTGGGCATCGTCCTTCAGGTCGGTAAGGCCCAGCTTGTCGTACGACGCCACCATGATGACCAGGGCTTCTTCGGACGCGGGCGCGCCTTCGAAGTCGGTAATCACGGTCTGGGCGCGGTTGGCCGCGGCAACGTAGGCGCCGCGTTCGTAGTAATAGCGCGCCACATAGACTTCGTTCATGGCAATCGCGTTCACCAGCCAGGTCACGCGCTTTTCGGCGTCGGGCGTGTATTTGCTGGACGGATAGCGCTTGATCAGTTCATTGAACGCATCGTAGGACGCGCGCAGGCCCTTGGGATCGCGTTCGGCCGGATCCTGGCCGGTCAGGTTGCTCATGAAGGCGCTGGCCGGCGTGAAGTTGATCAGCCCCTTCAGGTACAACATGTAGTCTGTGCCGGGATGGTTGGGATACATCTGCTGGAAGCGGTCGATGGCGGCCAGCGCCTGTTCGTTTTCGCCGTCTTTCCAGTTGACGTAGGCCAGGTCGATCAGGGCCTGCTGGGCATACACGCCGAACGGATAGCGGCTTTCGATGGCCGTCAGGCGTTCGCGTGCTTCGCTCCAGGCGCCCGCGTCGGCCTCGGCCTTGGCGTCGGCGTAGAGCTGCTCTGCGCTCCAGCCGGCTGTCTTGTCATATTTTGTGTCGGTCCCACTGCAGCCCGCGACAACCAGGGCAACAGACAGCGCGATGACCGCGCGCAGGGGCCATCCGCGACGAGCAGGGCGGTTCGAGAGGGCAGCGGTGCGGAAAATCACGAGATAGGTTTCCTTGGTGTTAGGATGGCACGCTGAATTATATGATCTGTCTTCATGTCCCATACAGACGCCCCTGCCGCCGCCAGCGCCGGCCTTACGGCGGATGACGAACCCCAGTTCATCACGATACCCGCGGGCACGCGCGCCGACCGCCTGGATAAAGTCCTGGCCACCCTGCTCGACGGGCATTCCCGCAGCCGGTTGCAGGGCTGGATCGAGGCCGGCTGGGTACAGGTCAACGGCGCGCCTGCCAAGGTGCGCCAGGTGGTCGGCCCGGGCGACGTACTGGCGATCTGGGAACAACCCGCCCCTGAAAGCCTGGCTTTTGCACCCGAACCGGTAGATTTCGCCGTGGTCGACGAAAGCCCCGACTGGATCGTGGTGGACAAGCCCGCCGGGCTGGTTACCCATCCCGGTGCCGGCAACTGGCATGGTACCTTGCTTAACGGCCTGTTGCACCGTTATCCCGAACTGGCCCGGGTGGCCCGGGCGGGCATCGTGCACCGGCTCGACAAAGACACCTCGGGCCTGATGGTCGTGGCCCGCAATGAATTGGCCCAGACCCACCTGGTGCGCCAATTGCAGGCCCGCAGCATGGGGCGCGAATACATTGCCCTGGTGCACGGCTGGTTTTCGGCGCCGGGCAAAGTCGATCGCCCCATTGGCCGCGATGCCCGCGTGCCGGTGCGCATGAGCGTCGAGCGGCCCATCGCGGCCAAGCCCGCCGTTACCCATTACGCGCCCGCGCGGCGCGCCAGCGCGCGCGAGGGCGAACCGGTGACGGAAGTGGTCTGCCGCCTGGAAACCGGACGCACTCACCAGATCCGCGTCCACCTGGCGAGCCTGGGCCACCCCCTATTGGCCGACACGCTGTACGGCGGCCGGCCGACGGCCGGCGCCACCCGCCAGATGCTGCATGCGCGCGCCTTGCATTTCGATGACCCGGGCGGCCGCGGAGCGGCCGCTTTCCACGCGCTGCCGCCCGATGACATGCGCCAGGTACAGGAAGTCCTGCAATGGACCAACTGATCCACGGTTTGCCCGTCGTCAGCGGCCCGCAATGGCCGGGCGTGCGCTATTTCTGCACCACGCGCGGCGGCGGCGCCGGCGTGGCGCCGCACGATACGCTCAATCTCGGCCTGCGGGCCGGCGACCAGCCCGGCACCGTGCTGGAAAACCGGCGGCGCATACGGGCGGCGGTGCCATCCGATCCCCTTTGGCTGCGGCAGGTGCATGGCGCTGACGTGGTCGACGCCGATGTGGTCGACGCCGATGGCACCCCCACCGATGAACCGGCCGCCGATGCCAGCGTGACCGCCGCACGCGGACGCGTACTGGCCATCATGGTGGCCGACTGCCTGCCGGTGCTCATTACCGACCTGGACGGCACCGTGGTGGGTGCGGCCCATGCGGGGTGGCGCGGCCTGGCCGCCGGTGTGCTCGAGCGCACGCTGGACAGCCTGCGCGCCAAGGCGCCCGGCGCACGCGGCTGGCGCGCCTGGGTGGGGCCCGGGATCGGCCCGGGCGCCTTCGAAGTAGGGGCCGACGTGCGCGCGGCCTTCGAGCCCGACGGCTCCGAGGCCATGGCCCGCTTCACGCCGCGTCCCGGGTTGCCCGGCAAATGGCTGGCCGACCTGCCGGCCCTGGCATTGCTGCGGCTGCGACGCGCGGGTGTCGATGACGCGCAGGCCAGCGGCCTGTGCACGGTGTCCGACCCGGGGCGCTTTTTCTCGTATCGGCGCGATGGCGTCACCGGCCGCATGGCGCTGCTGGCGTGGCGTGTATAGCCGCTACGCCGCGCCGCCGCATCAGTCCGCCAGCGGCTTGTTTCCTATGCCGCAGGTATCCTTGTATACCCGCATTGACAGCCCCTATGCCGCCATGCACCATCGGGCTGTCGCGCAGTCTTAACGCCGGGTCTGGCTCGCTGTTTCCGCCCCGCACCCGACCATAATATGGTGTCGAAGTGAACGCCCCTCTTTCCTCTGCATGGCCCGTTCCGGTCAGCGTGGCGCCGGACGCCCTGGCAGACATCCAGGCTGAGTTCTCGCGCGATTGGCTGCGCATCTACGACGAAGCCCGGCGCGGCGTGCTTGCGCCGCCCACCGATCGCCGCTTCCGTGGCCCGGCCTGGGCCGCCAGTGCCCAGCACACCTTGCTGGCGCATGCCTACCTGTTGTCGGCCCGCGCCTTGTCGCGCATGGTCGATGCCGCGCAAGTCAGCGAACCGCTGCGCAACCGGCTGCGGTTTTCCATCATGCAATGGGTCGACGCGCTGGCACCGTCGAATTTCCTGGCTCTCAATCCCGATGCCCAGCAGTCTGTCATCGATACGGCCGGCCGTGCGCTTGCCGACGGCCTTGCCAACCTGGTCAACGACCTGCGCAAGGGGCGCATCAGCCATACCGACGAAAGCCAATTCGAAATCGGCCGCAATGTCGCCACCACGCCTGGACAAGTGGTGTTCCAGAACCCGCTGTTCCAGTTGATCCAGTACGCCCCGCAAACCGATACCGTGCACCAGCGCCCGCTGGTGATGGTGCCTCCCAATATCAACAAGTACTACATCCTGGACCTGCAGCCGTCCAACTCGCTGGTGCGCTATGCCGTCGAGCAAGGCCATACGGTATTCATGGTGTCGTGGCGCAACCCGCTGGCTTCCGACAACGATGGCACCGATGCCGCCACGTGGTCGCAGTACCTGGACGACGCCGTGCTCAAGGCGCTGCAGGTGGCCACCGATATTTCCGGCCAGCCGCAGGTCAACGCGCTGGGTTTCTGCGTGGGCGGCACGATGCTGGCTTCGGCCCTGGCGCTGGCGCAGGCGCGCGGCCAGCGGCCGGTGGCCGCGCTTACCCTGCTGACCGCGCTGCTCGATTTTCACGACACTGGCATCCTGCAGGTTTTCGTCGACGAAACCCATGCCCTGATGCGCGACCGCCAGTTGGGCCAGGGCGGCCTGATGGCCGCCCGCGACCTGGCCACCACGTTCTCTTTCCTGCGCCCCAATGAACTGGTCTGGAACTACGTGGTCGGCAACTACCTGAAAGGCCAGACGCCGCCAGCCTTCGATCTGCTGTACTGGAATGGCGACAGCACCAATCTGCCGGGGCCATTCTTCACCTGGTATTTCCGCAATACGTATCTTGAAAACAATCTCAAGGTTCCCGGGCGCGCGCAAGCCTCGGGTACAGCGCTGGACCTGACGCGCCTGGACATGCCTGCCTATCTGTACGGCTCGCGCGACGATCACATCGTGCCCTGGACCTCGGCTTACGCGTCCACGCAATTACTGCGCGGACCGCAGCGTTTCGTGCTGGGAGCCTCCGGGCACATCGCGGGCGTCATCAATCCGCCTGCCGCCGGCAAGCGCAGCTACTGGGCCAGCGACGCCCCGGCATTGCCGGGCGACCCGGCTGCCTGGCTGGCGCAGGCCACCGAGCATGCAGGCAGCTGGTGGCCCGACTGGTCGGGCTGGCTGGAACAGCATGCCGGTGCCCGCCGCAAGGCAAGCGCGCGCCTGGGCAATACCCGTCACCGTCCGCTGGAACCGGCGCCGGGCAGCTATGTGAAGGTTCGGGCAACTTGAAGAACGGCCCGCGCGGGCCGGACCCGATGGACAGTATGTGGTTATTTAGGCGCCCAGCGCGCAGGAGGAAGGGACATGAGCGGAAAACTGGCATACGTCACGGGCGGCATGGGCGGCATCGGCACGGCAATCTGCCGTCGGCTTGCCAAAGACGGTTTTCGCGTGGTGGCCGGCTGCGGCCCCAGCCGCAACTACCAGCAATGGATCGATGAACAGGCGGCCCAGGGCTATACCTTCTATGCATCGGTGGGCAATGTCTCCGACTGGGACTCCACCGTGCTCGCCTTCGAGCGCGTCACCAGCGAACTGGGGCCGGTCGATGTGCTCGTCAACAATGCCGGCATCACTCGCGATGGCCTGTTTCGCAAGATGTCGGCCGATGACTGGCGCGCGGTCATCGATACCAACCTGAACAGCCTGTTCAACGTGACCAAGCAAGTCATCGACGGCATGGTCGCGCGGCAGTGGGGCCGCATCGTCAATATCAGCTCGGTGAATGGGCAGAAGGGCCAGTTCGGGCAAACCAACTATTCCACCGCCAAGGCCGGCATCCATGGCTTCACCATGGCGCTGGCGCAGGAAGTGGCCAGCAAAGGCGTCACGGTCAATACCGTATCGCCCGGCTACATCGGTACCGATATGGTGCGTGCCATCCGGCCCGACATGCTCGAGAAAATCGTTGCCACGATTCCGGTGCGCCGCCTGGGAACCCCCGAGGAAATCGCCTCGATCACGTCGTGGCTCTCGTCCGACGAGTCCGGCTTTGCCACGGGTGCCGACTTTTCACTCAACGGCGGCCTGCACATGGGCTGATCACGAACCGGCCGGAAGGGCGCCAGGCTGTCTTTCCGGCTTACACTTGAAATACTTCAAAGTTAAAGAGATCTCCCGATCTCGGGGACAACCATGACGCAAGCACAAACCGGCGCCAGCCTGCGCCTGATCAAAAAGTACCCCAATCGTCGTCTGTACGACACGCAGACCAGCACCTACATCACCCTGGCCGACGTCAAGCAGTTGGTGCTTGCCAGTGAAGAGTTCCAGGTGGTCGATGCCAAGAGCGGCGACGATCTGACCCGCAGCATCCTGCTGCAGATCATTCTTGAAGAAGAAAGCGGTGGCATGCCCATGTTCTCGTCGAACATGTTGTCCCAGATCATTCGCTTCTACGGCCATGCCATGCAGGGCATCATGGGGTCGTACCTGGAAAAGAACATCCAGGCCTTCATGGACATCCAGCAGCGCATGGCCGAACAGTCAAAGGGCCTGTACGGCAGCCAGTTCGGCCCCGAGGCCTGGACGCAGTTCATGAATGTGCAGACCCCCATGCTGCAGAACATGATGAACAACTACATCGACCAGAGCAAAAACCTGTTCGTGCAGATGCAGGATCAAATGCAGGACCAGACCCGCGCCATGTTCTCGTCCTTTCCGTTTACGCCGGGCGGCGCTCCGTCGGGCGGCTCGCAGGGCGGCGGCTCGCAGGGCGGCGACGGCCGCAAATAACCGGCTGGCGGCGGCCCTTTTTGACGGGTGCGGGGCCGCCCACCAGATAGTGCGGCTTGCGATATGTCAGGAGCTTGTCAGGACGTTCACGATACAGTAATGAAAACGGTTCTTGTTTAAACAGGAACCGTTTTCTTCTTTCTGTATCTTGAGGCTCCGCATATGTTGAAAAAAGTCTTGGCCGTGGCCGCTGGCCTGGCGCTGTCGGGTAGCGCCCTGGCCATCGAATATCCCATTGGCAAGCCGGTGGAAAAGGGCGGCATGGAGATCGGCGCAGTGTATCTGCAGCCCATCGAAATGGACCCTCCCGGCATGATGCGGCCCGCCAAAGACTCCGACGTGCACCTCGAGGCCGATATCCACGCCACCGCCGGCAACCAGACAGGCTTCCCCGAAGGCGAATGGGTGCCGTACCTGGTGGTCAAGTTCGAAATCCAGAAGGCTGGCAGCCAGAACGTGCAAAAAGGCACGTTCATGCCCATGGTGGCCAACGACGGCCCGCACTATGGCGACAACGTCAAGCTCGACGGTCCGGGCAAGTACAAGCTGAAATACACCGTCCTGCCGCCCACGGCCGACAAAATGAGCCACTTCGGCCGCCACATCGACAAGGAAACCGGCGTGGGCCCGTGGTTCGAGCCGTTCGATATCGAATATGAGTTCGTCTTTGCCGGCACCGGCAAGAAAGGCGGGTATTGATCGTGCACCGTCGCTATGCCTGGCTGGCCGCGCTGGCGCTGTGCGCCGGCTTGTCCGCCGCGCTGCCCGGCGCGGCGCACGCCGAGCTGCCCACCTTCAAGCTCACTTTCAAACCCGACGGCACGTTCGAGCCCGCCCGCCTGGAAGTGCCGGCCGGGCGCTTCAAGATCGAACTGGTCAATGCAAGCAACGAGCCGGTCGAGTTCGAAAGTATTCCTTTGCGCAAAGAAAAGGTAATGGGCCCGGGTGTGAGCTCGTTCGTGGTGATCACCATCTCGCGGCCCGGCGAGTATCCCTTCTTCGATGATTTCCACCAGGATGTGCGCGGCACGCTGGTGGTCGTTCCCAAGGACTGATCCGGCGTATTCATGGAACAGGTACTTTTCATTGTCTGGCGCGAAAGTGTCGAAGCCCTGCTGATCGTGGGCATTCTGTATTCTTGGCTGCGCGCCAGCCCAGAAGGGCGGCGCGGGCTGCCCTACCTGTGGGGCGGCGTGGCAGCCGGCCTGGCGCTGGCCGTGGCGTTGGCGCTGGTATTGCTGGGCGTGTCGTCGTGGTTGAGCGACGAAGGGCAGGAGTGGTTCCAGGCCGGCATGTCGCTAGTGGCTTGCGCGCTGGTGGTGCAGATGGTCGTGTGGATGAAAAAGCACGGCCGTACGCTGAAAAGCGATCTCGAATCCGGCGCCAGTACCTCGCTGGCGCAAGACAGCTGGTGGGGCCTGCTGGCGCTGGTCATGATCGCGGTAGCGCGCGAAGGCAGCGAGACCGTGGTGTTCCTGTATGGCAGCGTGTCCGCCGGGCAGGGCGGCGATACCGCCATGCTGGCGCTGGCGGGCGCGGCCGGCTTTGCCATTGCCTTGCTGACTTTCTGGCTGCTGCAACTGGGCGGCAGGCTGATCACCTGGCGGCGCTTCTTCCGCCTGACCGAGATCCTGCTGCTGTTGCTGGCCGGTGCCTTGCTCATGGGCGGCCTGGACCGGCTGATATCGCTGGGCGTGCTGCCTACCCTGGTCGATCCCGTGTGGGACAGCTACTGGCTGCTCGACGACAGCAGCGGCGTGGGCAAAGTGCTGGCCGACTTTGCCGGCTATCGTGCCTATCCCGCCTTGATGTCGGTGCTGTTGTGGCTGGCGTACTGGGTAGTGGTATGGGCACTGTTGCGACGGGCGGGCAGGCCGCCCACCCGCGTGGCGGTACCCGCTTGATGAAGCTGTTGCGTGACCGGCCGGCGCTTTCGCCGGCCATTGCACTTAAAGGTTGATCCATGGCCGCCGTACTCGGGCGCTCCGCCGCCCGCTTTGCCGATTTCCTGCGCGACCATGCTCCGCTGCTGCGCAAATTGCAATGGGGCATTGTCGGTGTCTATGCATTCCTGCTGATCGTTCCCCCGCTGTTGCCCTTGCCCGACAACGCGGCAACGGTGTTCAACAACCTGACCATCGTGGCGCAGTTCGCGTTCTGGGGCGTGTGGTGGCCGTTCGTGCTGGTGTCCATTCCGTTGCTGGGCCGGGCCTGGTGTGGCTGGCTTTGCCCCGAGGGCATGCTGACCGAATGGGCCAGCGAACGCGGGCAAGGCCGTTCCATCCCGAAATGGATGCGCTGGGGCGGCTGGCCTTTCGCCGCCTTTGCGCTGACCACCATCTATGGCCAGTTGGTCAGCGTGTACCAGTATCCCCTGGCCGTGCTGGCGGTGCTGGGCGGCTCGACCATGGCCGCCATGGTGGTGGGCTGGCGCTATGGGCGCAGCAAGCGCGTGTGGTGCAAGTACCTATGCCCGGTCAATGGGGTGTTCAACCTGCTGGCCAAGCTGGCGCCCTGGCATTTCAAGGTCAGTGAAGATGCCTGGCGGCATCCCGTCATCCGCATCGAGCCGGTCAATTGCGCGCCGCTGGTGCCCTTGCGCCACATGAAAGGCGCGGGCGATTGTCATATGTGCGGCCGCTGCAGCGACTACCGCGGCGCCATTGCGCTGACGCCGCGCTCGCCCGAAGAAGAAATCGTGCGCGTGGCCACCGGCGACGGCTGGCAGACCGCGCTGATCTGTTTCGGGCTGATGGGCATAGCCATCGGTGCATTCCTGTGGAGCGCCAGCCCCTGGTTCGTGACGGCCAAGCAATGGGCTGCCACCTGGCTGGTCGAGCACGACATTCTGTGGCCGCTGATGGACAACGCGCCCTGGTTCATCCTGACCCATTACCCCGAAATGAACGACAGCTTCTCGTGGCTGGACGGCGCGGGCATCTTGATGTTCGTGGTGGGCAGTACGGTCATCGTGGGCGGCGGCGCATTCGCCGCGCTGTGGCTGGCCGACCGGGCCGCCCCGGCCCGCTTGCCCGGCGGGCGCCTGGCGGGCCTGCACAAACTGGCGCAGGCGCTGATTCCGGCGGCCGGTGTCGGCGTGTTCCTGGGCCTGTCGGCCACTACCGTCACCTTGCTGGGCCACGAAGGCGTCAATACTGGCTGGGCCGATCCGGTGCGCTTTACCTTGTTGACCCTGGCCGTGGCCTGGTCGTTGCGGTTGGCCTGGCGCCTGCTGGCCCAGCGCGCGGTCGCGTGGCCGCGCAAGGCCGCGGCGTGGCTCTTGATGGCGAGCGGCCTGGCGCCGTTCTGCACTGCCTGGATCCTGTTCTTTGCCGTGTGGTAGCGGCAGGCAACAGGGGCGGGCACGCAGGCTATCATCGGCGTTGTTCCCGACTGCCGCCACGCCGCCATGCACACTTACGCGTTCCGCCTGCTCAACGTCTTTGCCCATGCCACGTTTGGCGGCAATCCGCTATGCGTTTTCGAAGACGCGCGCGGGCTGGACGACCAGACCATGCTCGACCTGGCGCGGCAATTCAATTTGTCGGAAACCACTTTCGTGCTACCCAGCGGGCACGCCGACGCGCGAGTGCGCATATTCACGCCGGGTTACGAAATGCGCTTCGCCGGCCATCCCACGCTCGGTACCGCGCAAGTGGTGCGCGATCTGGCAGGCGGCAGCGACAGCTTGTCGCTGGAGTTTGCCGCGGGCATCGTGCCGGTGCAAGCACGTGGCGATACCTGGACGTTCACCGCGCCCGCCACCGGCGCTCCCAAGACGGCCGCGCCCGCATTGTCGGCCGCCGAAATCGCCGGCCAGCTGGGCCTGCAGGCCGATGACCTGCTCGATGCGCCCATGTGGGTGGATACCGGCGCCGACCAGCTGCTGGTGCCCCTGAAAACGCCCGAGGCCGTGCAACGGGCCCAGCCCGACAGCAGCCAGCTGCATCGCTGGCAGCCCAGCAGCCTGGGCCGCAAGACGGCCTACGTATTCGCCTTCGATCCGGCACCTGGGCCAGATGGCCGGCAAACGGTGCGGGCGCGTTATTTCTTCACGAAAGAAGGGGGCGGAGTGGCCGAAGATCCGGGTACCGGCTCGGCCTGCGCCAACCTGGGTGGCTGGCTGGTGGCGCAGGGCCGGACTCTGCCTGCGCGCATTCTGGTGCAGCAGGGCGACCAGGTCGCCCGGCCGTGCCGCCTTTATCTGGATGTAGCGCCTGGCGGCGCTATCCGGGTCGGGGGCAATGTCATCGAACTGGGCCGCGGCACGGTGCGCATACCGCGGCCCTAGGCCGCGCGCTCAGTTCGGCTTGGCCTTGGCCGGGTCGACCTTGATGTCGTTCTGCACCTGTTTCACGCCTTCCACGTCGCGGGCCACACGGGCGGCCTGTTCGGTTTCGGCTTCGGTGCCCACCGTGCCCGTCAGGGTAACGGTGGCATCGTTGGTCTCGACGGCAATATCCAGCGCGCTGAGCGTTTCGTCGGCCACGAAGGCCGCCTTGACCTTGGTGGTGATCACAGCGTCCGAGGCGTACTCGCCCATCGATTGCTTGGGCGCCTCACCGTCTGCGGCATGCGCCACCGTGCCGAATACGGCACTGGCGCCCACGGCGGTGGCAACGATCAGTTTGCGCATTTTCATGGGGGTTCTCCTTGTGTTGCGGGCCGGTTGGACGGCGGCGCCGGATGGCTGGGCCGCCCATGGCCTATTTCTTCCTGAACGCACCGCTCAGGATCGACAGCAGCGCCAGGATCAGGAACACGAAGAACAGAATCTTGGCGATGCCCGCGGCACCGGCGGCGATGCCACCGAAACCCAGTACCGCGGCAATGATGGCGATAACGAAGAAAACAACGGCGTAATACAGCATATGAGTTCTCCTCGGATCAGAAAGGATTAGCGGTTGGCGTCGAAGAATGTGCGTACTTCTTTCTCTGCTTCTTCTTTAGTCTTTCCGTAGCGTTCCTGGATCAGGCCGGCCAGCCGTTCGGCATTGCCTTCGGTGCGGGTGAGCTCGTCGTCGGTAAGGTCACCCCACGCGGCCTTCGCCTTACCAGTCAATTGCTTCCACTTGCCTGCAACGATGTCGTTGTTCATCGTGGTCCTCCTGGTTGATGAGCGTGTTATTACCGTACGAGGGGTCGGCTAGGGTGTCAAACGCGGCTGTAGGCAAATGTAAGCCGTGCCGTACGCGTACTTGTGAGGGAAGGGGGCCGGTTGAAGGCGCGCAGTGTAGTTACAGTTCAGTAAAGTTTAGAGCCGCTTTGACGGACGACCGTAACGGGTCCTGCACCGCGAACGCACCCCCGCGCACGGCATGGCGCTCTGGCACGCGCCATGCCTCGCTGTCTCCGCTGCCTAGGGCTGCGTCGCGGGCGCGGGGCTCTAGGGCTAGTGTGTTTGCGCGGCCGTACGCTGCTTCAGGTGGGCCAACGCCTGTTCCACCTGGTCTACCAGCACCAGGCACAGATCGCCTGGCGACAGGCGCGCCAGTGCCGTATCGATGGCCAGGA
>DASPIV010000770.1:0-3052 GCA_035628955.1 Bordetella sp. | reverse complement strand
GCATCGCTGGGCCAGGCCGGCTGGCTGCGCTATTGCGTGCCCGCGGGGCCCGATGGCGCATGGGGCGGCGCGCTGCCGCAGGTCGATTCGCGCATGGCATGACCAAGAAGCTGCTGCACCAGGAATGGAACATGGGCGTGGACGAAGCCATCGAGGCCGAGGCCGAGGCGCAGGCCATCTGCATGCAGACGCATGATTTCCGCCGCGCCTACGACGCCTTCGTGGCCAAGCGCAAACCGGTGTTCGAAGGAGACTGACATGAAGTCCACCCCCGAAGCGCTGCGCGCTTTCCACCTCGCGCCTGGCAGGCCGCTCGGATTCGCCAGGCAGAGAACAGTCCTCAAGGACTGTTCTCTGTCCGGGCTCATCCCCTCAAGGGGGCGAGGCTGGCGGACCGGCGGAGCCAGATCCGCCGCCTCCCCGGTCGCGTCACACTCGTTTCATGCGGCGCAGCCAGTGCTTAGCGCAATGGAGCACTGAGATGGCTGATACTACGTGGCTGGACTGGCCGTTCTTCGATGACCGCCATCGCGCCCTGGCAGGCGAACTGGAGGCCTGGTGCGTCGACGGGCTGGCCGATATCGACCATGGCGACACCGATGCGGCCTGCCGCAAACTGGTGGCATCGCTGGGCCAGGCCGGCTGGCTGCGCTATTGCGTGCCCGCGGGGCCCGATGGCGCATGGGGCGGCGCGCTGCCGCAGGTCGATTCGCGCATGGTGTGCATCCTGCGCGAGACCCTGGCGCGCCACGACGGCCTGGCGGATTTCGCGCTGGCCATGCAGGGCCTGGGCAGCGGCGCCATTGCCCTGATGGGATCGGATATCCTGCGCCGGCAATATCTGCCGCGCGTGGCCAGCGGCCAGGCCATCGCCGCATTCGCGCTGTCCGAGCCCGACGCCGGTTCCGACGTGGCCGCCCTGTCGTGTACGGCACGCGCCGACGGCGACCATTACGTGCTCGATGGCGCCAAGACCTGGATATCCAACGGCGGCATCGCCGACTTCTATTGCGTGTTCGCCCGCACTGGCGAAGCCCCGGGCGCGCGGGGCATCAGCGCGTTCGTGGTCGAGGCCGGCACGCCGGGCTTCGAAATCGCCGAACGCATCGACGTGATCGCGCCGCACCCCTTGGCCACGCTGGCTTTCGACAACTGCCGCATTCCCGCCACGCACCGGCTGGGCGAACCGGGGCAGGGCTTCAAGCTGGCCATGATGACGCTGGACATTTTCCGGGCCTCGGTGGCGGCCGCCGCGCTGGGCTTTGCCCGCCGCGCCCTGGACGAGGCCATTACGCGCGCCCGCGGGCGCCGCATGTTCGGCCAGGCGCTGGCCGACCTGCAACTGACGCAGGCCGCCCTGGGCGATATGGCTACCGCCATCGACGGTGCCGCGCTGCTGACCTACCGCGCCGCCTGGGCGCGCGACGTGCAGGGCGTGCGCGGCACGCGCGAGGCGGCCATGGCCAAGATGGCCGCTACCGAATCGGCGCAGGCCGTCATCGACCGTGCCTTGCAGATGTTCGGCGGGGCCGGCGTGGTGTCGGGCATGCCGGTGGAAAAGCTCTACCGCGAGATTCGCGCGCTGCGTATCTACGAAGGCGCCACCGAGGTCCAGAAACTGATCATCGCCAGAGAGCTGCTGAAAGATTAGGGCCAGTCATTGCATTGCCAAGGGGAATTTCATGGAACGCTCTGCCCACCTGGACACCTACGCCCGGGACCATTTGCCGCCGGCCGACGAATGGCCCGAACTGTTGCTCGACAGCCCCGACGTGGCCTATCCGGCGCGGATGAATTGCGCGGTGGAACTGGTCGACGCCATGGTCGCCCGCGGCCATGGCCAGCGCGTGGCTTTGCGCTGGCGCCGCGATGGCGCCGCCGCCACGATGACCTATGCCGGGCTGCAGGCGCTCTGCAACCGCATCGCCCGCGTGCTGGTCGAAGACATGAAGCTGGTGCCGGGCAACCGGCTGCTGCTGCGCGGCCCCAATAACCCGATGATGGCTGCATCCTGGCTGGCCGCCATCAAGGCGGGGCTGGTGACGGTGCCCACCATGCCGCTGCTGCGCGCCAAAGAACTCAAGCAGATCATCGACAAGGCCCAGGTGTCGGCCGTGCTGTGCGATGCGCAGCTGCGCACCGAAGCGCAGTACTGCATGCAGGCCGGCCACGAGCATCATTGCCCGCAGCTGCAACAGGTGATGCTGTTCAATGACCCGGCCCCCGATGCGCTGGACGCGCGCGCGGCCGCCAAGCCCGATGATTTCGCCGCCTGCGATACGGCGGCCGACGATGTCTGCCTGATTGCATTCACCAGCGGCACCACCGGCCTGCCCAAGGGCTGCATGCATTTCCATCGCGACGTGCTGGCAATGTGCGACCTGTTCCCCCGCCATATCATCCGGCCCGGCCCCGATGACATCTTCTGCGGCACGCCGCCGCTGGCCTTCACATTCGGGCTGGGCGGACTGCTGTGTTTTCCGTTGCGGGTAGGCGCCAGCACGGTCCTGGCCGAAAAGGTCACGCCGGCCGGCTTGCTGGAACTGATCCAGGACTTCCGCGCCACCATCGTGTTCACGGCGCCCACCTTCTACCGCCAGATGGCGGCACTGGCCAGCCAATACGACATCGGCTCGCTGCAGAAAAGCGTGTCCGCCGGCGAGGCGCTGCCTGACGCCACGCGCCAGCTATGGAAGCAGGCCACCGGCATCGAGATGATCGACGGCATCGGTGGCACCGAAATGATCCATGTCTTCGTGTCCAGCCCGCCCGACCAGGTACGGCCCGGCGCCATCGGCAAAGTGGTGCCCGGCTATGTGGCCTGCGTGGTGGATGAAGACATGCGGCCCGTGCCCAATGGCACGCCGGGCCGGTTGGCCCTGAAAGGGCCTACCGGCTGCCGCTACCTGGCCGACGAGCGCCAGCGCCGGTTCGTGCAGCAAGGCTGGAACCTGCCGGGCGACACCTTTGTGCAGGACGACGACGGCTATTTCTTCTACCAGGCGCGCAATGACGACATGATCGTCTCGGCCGGCTACAACATCGCCGGCCC
>DASPIV010000769.1:0-2661 GCA_035628955.1 Bordetella sp. | reverse complement strand
GCAAGATCGAGGCCGTGATCAACAACGCCTGCCGGGCCCGGGAAATGCGCGACCAGCATGGTTCGCTGGGCGCTTTTTTCTGGCGGTACGAAGCTCCGGCCGCCAAGCGCGCCGCGCCGCCCGTGTCGGTGTCGCCGCAATCGCAGGCCTTGTCCAAAGACCTGAAGAAGCTAGGCTGGAAGTTCGTCGGGCCCACCACCGTCTATGCCTTTATGCAATCGGTCGGCATGGTCAACGACCATGGCAGCCAGTGCCACCATCACGCCCTATGCGAGCAGGCCCGGGCACGTTTCGTGCGTCCCGGCTGACCGCACAGCGCGGAAACGGGCAGATTTGGAAAAATCCATACACATTCCTTGGCAATGATTCCGTCATCCGCATATACCCTGATAGTCAGGCTGGACTGCATCAGGCGGGCCCGGCAAAGGAACAGCAGCCATGACGCGTACGAAGAAAGTGCTGATCGGGCTGGGCGGCGCCATCGTGTTGCTGGTGGCGGCCCTGGCAGTGGTGATCGCGCTGTTCGACTGGAACCAGCTCAAGCCCACCATCAATGAACGCGTGTCGGCCGCCATTGGCCGGCCTTTCGCCATCAACGGCGACCTGACCGTGCAATGGCGCCGCCCCGAAGGTGAGTCCGGTTGGCGCGGCTGGGTACCTTGGCCGCACATCGGCATGGACGACGTCAGCATCGGCAACCCCGAGTGGGCCGAATCGCCGACCATGGCCACGCTCAAGCGCGCCGAGTTCACCTTGTCGCCGTTGCCGCTGCTGACCCGGCACGTGGTCATCCGCCAGGTCCAGCTGACCGCCCCCGCCGCCAGCCTGCAGCGCCTGAAAGACGGCCGGGCCAATTGGGTGTTCACCTTGCCCGAAAGCGGCGAGCCTTCGCCCTGGGTCATGGATATCGACGAAATCGGCTTCGACCAGGGGCACGTGAAGTTCAGCGATGAAACCCTGCGCGCCGACATCGAGGCGCAAATAGACCCCTTGGGAAAACCGATTCCCTTTGCCGACATCGCGGGCCGGCCGGCGGACGCCGACAAGCCGGCGGATAAAGCCAAAACCGATAAACCCGCGGCCAATAAACCCGACGCCGGCCCTGGCGCCCAGCCTTCAGGCGCGGAGGCGGGTGACGCCTCGCAATCAGACCGGGCAGCCGCTGCGCCGCCAGACTACGTATTCGGCTGGAAGATAAAAGGGCGCTACAAGGGCCTGCCGCTGCGCGGCGAAGGCAAGATCGGCGGCATGCTGGCGGTGCGCGATGCCAGCCGGCCCTTTCCGCTGCAGGCCGACGTGTCGGTGGGCGATACGCGCATCGCCCTGGCCGGCACCCTGACCGACCCGGCCAACCTGGGCGCGCTGGACCTGCGCCTGGAACTGTCGGGCGCCACCATGTCCGACCTGTACCCCCTGACCGGTGTCACCCTGCCCGACACACCGCGCTACGCCACCGACGGCAGGCTGATCGCGCGCCTGCACGAACCCGGCGGCGCCGTATTTCACTATCGGGATTTCAACGGCAAGGTGGGCGCCAGCGACTTGCATGGCGACCTGACCTTCACCGCCGGGCAGCCGCGTCCCAAACTGGCCGGCAAGCTGAGTTCCCGCCTGCTGCGCATGCGTGACCTGGGCCCCTTGGTGGGCGTGCGGCCGGACGGCAAGGGCAAGACCGAATCGCGTGGCGGCGAGGCCCGGCGCGCGGCCGGCGGCAAGGTATTGCCCACGCAGGAATTCCGCACCGATCGCTGGCGGGTCATGGATGCCGACGTCGCGCTGGCTGCCGACCGCATCATCTACGACGAAGACTTGCCGATCACCAAGCTGAATGTCCACTTGATCATGGACAACGGCCTGCTCACGCTCGACCCGCTACGTTTCGGCATGGCAGGCGGAACGATCAACACCACGCTACGGCTCGATGGCGGCCGCACGCCCATGGCCGGCAAGGTGCAGGCCGCCGCGCGGGGCCTGCGCCTGAAACAATTGTTCCCCAAGGTAGAGTCCATGCAGCGGGCGCTGGGCCAGCTCAATGGCGACGCCGCGCTGAGCGGCACCGGCAATTCCGTGGCGGCGTTGCTGGGCACTGCCAGCGGCGATACCAAGCTGTTGGTCAATGACGGCGTGATCAGCCGGGCGCTGATGGAAATTGCCGGGTTGAACGTAGGCAATTACGTGGTCAGCAAGCTGTTCGGCGATGAAGAGGTCAAGATCAACTGCGGCGCGGCCGATCTGCAGATGAAGCAGGGCGTCATGACGCCGCGGATATTCGTGTTCGATACCGAGAACGCACTGGTACAGGTGGAAGGCACCGTCAGTTTCAAGGACGAGACCCTGGACCTGGATATCACCCCCAAGAGCAAAGGCGTGCGCGTGTTCTCGCTGCGTTCACCGCTGTATGTGCGTGGCACCTTCGGCGATCCGAAGGCCGGTGTGCATGTGCTGCCGCTGGCCGCGCGCGGCGCGGGTGCGGTGGCGCTGGGCGTGCTGTTGACGCCGGTGGCCGGCTTGCTGGCATTGGTGGCGCCCAGTTCGGGCGAAGACGATAACCAGTGCGCCGCCTTGCTGGAACAAATGCACCAGCCCCCCAAGGCGCCGCCGGCCAAGGGCCGCGCGAACGGCGGCAAAAACGGCGGGAAGTAAGACCGTGCCGGCGCTCAG
>DASPIV010000768.1:0-8056 GCA_035628955.1 Bordetella sp. | reverse complement strand
CTACAGGCCGCCTTGCAGAATCTGCCTGTCGCGGGCCACTTGCTATGGCTGGCCTGCCTGGCCGCGCTGGCAATCACACTGGCGCCATTTGCCATTGCGGCGGGGCTGTCCATCAGTGTGGCCGAATGACGCGCACCCCCGCACATCGCCCAGCCTGCCGGCCGTACCCGTCTGATGTGGCGCGGCCGAGCTTCGCGACTACTGGCAAACGACTCCCATGAACTGGACTTGGCTACACAAATGGGGCTCGCCCAAATGGTTCTACGACAAGAGCGGAAGATTCCTGCCCTGGTTGGCCATCGCCAGTGCGCTGCTGCTCGCGGTCGGCCTGACTTGGGGGCTGGCATTTGCTCCCCCGGATTACCAGCAGGGCAACAGTTTCCGCATTATCTATATCCACGTCCCGGCAGCGTTGCTGGCCCAGTCGATCTACCTTGCGCTGGCCGCGGCCGGCATCGTTGGCCTGGTCTGGAAAATCAAGCTGGCCGACGTGACCCTGCAGCAAGCCGCACCCATCGGTGCGTGGATGACAGTCATCGCACTGGCCACGGGAGCCATCTGGGGTAGGCCTACCTGGGGCGCCTATTGGGTGTGGGACGCACGCCTGACCTCCATGCTCATCCTGCTATTCCTGTATCTGGGCCTGATCGCACTGGGCCAGGCAATCACCAACCGCGACAGCGCGGCCCGGGCTTGCGCGCTGCTGGCTGTGGTCGGCGTCATCAACATTCCCATCATCAAATATTCGGTCGAATGGTGGAACACCCTGCACCAGCCCGCCAGTTTCTCGCTCGTCCAGAAGCCCGCCATGCCGATGCAGATGTGGCTTCCGCTGCTGTTAGCCGTGCTGGGCTTCTATTGCTTCTTCGGGGCGGTATTGATGGCCCGCATGCGCCTGGAAGTGCTGCGGCGCGAGGCCGACAGCCGCTGGGCCACCGTTGAAATCTCTCGTTTACTTAAGGACCGGACATGACCGCATTTGCGTCGTTCGCTGATTTTGTCGCCATGGACGGCCATAGCGCCTACATATGGAGCGCCTACGGCTTGTGCTTGGCGCTGATGGCGTTGAACGTGGTTCTACCCCTGCTGGCGCGCCGTCAATACCTGAACGACGCGGCGCGCCGCCGGCGCCGAGAGGCATTGCGATGACCCCTGCCCGCAAGAAGCGCCTGTCCTGGATACTCGCCCTGGTCTGCGGTGTCAGTGTCGCCGCGGCATTGGCGCTGGCCGCCCTGCAAGAAAACATCAATCTGTTCTACACCCCAAGCCAGATCGCCGCTGGCGAGGCGCCGCAAGGCACGCGCATCCGTGCCGGGGGCCTGGTCGAGACCGGATCCCTGAAGCGCACGCAAGACTCGCTGACAATTCGATTCAGCGTCACCGACGGTGCCCGCAGCATCGCCGTGCGCTACCAGGGCATTCTGCCCGACCTGTTCCGCGAGGGCCAGGGAATTGTTGCGATGGGCAGGCTGGACCACGACGGCATGCTGCAGGCCGACGAAGTCCTGGCCAAGCACGACGAGAACTACATGCCGCCCGAAGCCATGCATGCGTTGAAGCAAGCCGGTGCGACTGGCCACCTGCAGAGCGGCAACCAGGAGTCCGTTCGATGATCCCCGAACTCGGACTACTGGCCCTGATCCTGGCCCTGTGCCTTGCCCTGGTCCAAGCCAGCATCCCTCTGGTCGGCGCCTGGCGCGGCGACCGGAGCTGGATGGGACTGGCAAGGCCAGCCGCTTGGGGGCAACTCACATTCCTGGCGTTGTCCTTCACTTGCCTGGCCTATGCGTTCCTGGAAGACGACTTTTCGGTCGCATATGTGGCGCAAAACTCCAACAGCATGCTGCCCTGGTATTACAAATTCAGCGCAATCTGGGCCGCGCACGAAGGTTCGCTGCTGCTGTGGGTCTTGATACTGTCCGGCTGGACGACCGCGGTCTCACTGGGTGCCCGTCAGTTGCCACAGGCGATGCTGGCACGGGTGTTGGCCGTGATGGGCATGATCAGCATTGGTTTCCTGCTGTTCCTGATCGCCACGTCCAATCCTTTCGCCCGTTTGTTACCCAATGTCCCCGCCGATGGCCGCGATCTCAACCCGCTTCTGCAGGACATCGGCCTGATCGTCCATCCACCCATACTCTACATGGGCTACGTCGGGTTCTCAGTGGCGTTCGCCTTCGCCATCGCGGCCTTGCTGGACGGCAAGCTCGACGCTGCCTGGGCACGCTGGTCACGCCCCTGGACAACCGTGGCGTGGGCGTTCCTGGGTGTGGGCATCGCGCTTGGTTCATGGTGGGCTTATGCGGAGCTTGGCTGGGGAAGCTGGTGGTTCTGGGATCCCGTCGAGAACGCATCATTCATGCCGTGGCTGGTGGGAGCGGCGCTGATCCACTCCCTGGCGGCAACCGAAAAACGCGGCGTGTTCAAGAGCTGGACCGTGCTGCTTGCCATCGCTGCGTTCTCGCTCAGCTTGTTGGGCACCTTCCTGGTCCGGTCGGGCGTGTTGACCTCCGTGCACGCCTTCGCCACCGATCCCGCGCGCGGTGTATTCGTGCTGGCGTTCCTGCTGGCAGTGGTTGGCGGCTCGCTCGCTTTATTCGCGCTGCGGGCACCGGTCGTCAAAAGCCACACCGGCTTCGGTACCTTGTCGCGCGAGACATTGCTGTTGGTGAACAACCTGCTGTTGTCGGTAGCCGCGGCCATGATCCTGCTGGGCACGCTCTATCCGCTGATCATAGATGCGCTGACCGGCGCCAAGCTGTCTGTCGGCCCGCCCTACTTCAATGCCATGTTCGTGCCGCTAATGGCGCTGCTGATGGCGGCGGTTGCCGTCGGCATGCTTACGCGCTGGAAAGACACGCCGGTGCGCTGGCTGGCGCGCATGCTCGTGCCGGTACTGGCGGCCAGCTTGCTTGCCGCGCTTGCCGCACTGACACTCCAAGGCCGATCGGGCTGGGCGGTGGCGGGGGGCTGCCTGCTGGCCGCTTGGGTCGTCGTGGCGGGTTTGCGCGACATTCTGGACAAGACGCGCCACAAGGGGTTTCTGAAGGGTCTGCCGACCTTGGGCCGCAGCTATTGGGGCATGCACCTGGCCCACCTGGGCTTCGCCCTGTGCGCATTGGGCGCAGTGCTGGCCACCGTCGGCAGCCTCGAACGAGAGCTGCGCATGGCACCTGGCACAGCGATTGAACTCGGCGCCTATCACTTCGTATTCGACGGTACGGCCCGCCTCCAGGGACCCAATTATGTTGCGGATCGCGGCAGTGTACGGGTCCTTCGGGACGGGCGTGAGGTTGCCGTGCTGCATCCCGAAAAGCGCGTTTACCACGTCCAGCAAGCCATCATGACCGAAGCGGGGATTCAGGCCGGTTTCACCCGCGACCTGTTCGTGGCTCTGGGCGAGCCGCTGGGTGACGGTGCCTGGGCGGTGCGGGTGCAGATCAAGCCGTTCGTGCGCTGGATCTGGCTGGGGGCACTGCTGATGGCGTTGGGCGGTTTGCTGGCGGCGACCGACCGGCGCTATCGCAACGGGGAAAGGCGCCCGGCGCCAGACGCGCGTATGGCCGGAGCGTTGCCATGAGGCGATTGCTGCTGGTGTTGCCGCTGGCGCTGTTCCTGTTCATCGCGGTACTGCTGTATCGCGGACTGTTTCTCGATCCGGCCAGGCTGCCCTCCGCGTTGATCGGCAAGCCCTTTCCCGCATTCGCGTTGCCGGCGCTGGACGATCCATCGCGCATGCTGACGCGCGAAGACATCAAGGGGCGCCCGGCACTGGTGAACATCTGGGCGACATGGTGTCCATCCTGCCGCCAGGAACATCCGGTACTGACAGACCTGGCCGACGCGGGTGTGGTCATTTACGGTGTCAACTACAAGGACGACCGGGGCGCGGCGCAGCGCTGGCTGCGCAACTTGCACAATCCGTACAAGCTGAACATCGAGGATGCAGCCGGTGCCCTGGGCCTGGACCTGGGCGTGTACGGTGCTCCGGAGACATTCTTCATCGACGCCCAGGGCATCATTCGCGGCAAGTACGTCGGTATCATCGATCAGCGCGTATGGCGCGAAGAACTGGCGCCCATCTACGACAAGTTGCTACGGAAGGCCGCACCATGAAGCGCCTGATCGCTCTGATCGTCCTGGCCCTTGGCGTGTTCGGCACCAGCCACGCTGCTATAGACACCTTTGAGTTCCCCAACGACAGCCAGCGGCAACGCTTTCAAGATCTGACCTCGGTATTGCGCTGCCCCAAGTGCCAGAACCAGAACATTGCGGAATCGAGTTCGCCTATCGCCCATGATTTGCGCGGCGAAATTCATCGCATGCTGGGCGAAGGCCGCAACGACCAGAAAATCATCGACTTCATGGTCGCGCGTTATGGCGATTTCGTTCTGTATGACCCACCGCTGTCCGCTCGCACAGTCCTATTGTGGTTAGGCCCGGCGGCCTTGCTGCTGGTTGGCGGCGCGGTCGTGGCATCCATCGTCGCACGCCGTCGCCGTTCAATTCCGGCGGCCTCGAACGCATTGTCCGATGCCGAGCGGCATAGTCTTGCTGGTCTGCTGCGCAACGCAGACCCATCTATCGAGCAAGAACCATGATTCCTTTCTGGATCTACGCAGGATTGTTGTTCGCAGCAGCCCTGGCCTTTCTCCTGGTACCCCAACTGTGCCGTTCGCGCGGGCGGGTCGATCCCAACCGCACCCGCCTGAATGTGGGCCTATACCGCGAAACCTTGCGTGATCTGGAAACGCAGCACGACGCGGGCACCCTCGACACGGTGCAGCTCGAGGCGCAGCGGGTCGAGGCGGCACGCAAGCTGTTGGACGACGCACAGGGTCCGGAGCACACTGCTGGTACCTCCCTGGGTCGAGCGGTACCCCTGGTTGCCGCGTTATCGACGCCGCTATTGGCGCTGGTGCTCTACCTGCACTGGGGTTCGCTGGACCAACTTATGTTGGCGAGCCAACCGGGAGGCCATTCAGCGCAAAGTATCGAGAAAGTCACTATGCGCCTGGAAGCATTATTGGCCGCGAGGCCCGAGTCGTCCGAGGGCTGGTCATTGCTGGGGCGGGCCTACATGGAACAACAACGCATGGCCGATGCAGCTCGTGCGTTCGAGCGTGCCGCCAATCTAGCGGGGCGGCCGGCGGAACTGCTGGGGCAATGGGCCGACGCCTTGTACCTCGCCGATGGCCGCCAATGGACGCCCCAACTACAGGCGCTGGTCGACGAAGCTTTGGCCAGCAATCCGCAAGAGGCGCTCAGCCTTGGACTGGCGGGCACGACCGCCTTCCGGGCGGGCCGCTACGCGGAGGCTGCCGTCTATTGGGAACGCCTGGCAGCCACCCTGCCCGAGGGGGATTCCAGCCGCGCCGCTATCGTCGACAACATTGCCCGTGCCCGTGAGCTGGACAGGGCGCCACCCGCAACGGGAACGCCGCTGTCTCGTTAGCCAGAATGCGTGGCTAGGATGCTGTTCCGTTAATGCTGGAGTATTTGAATGTAGTTCATTGTGCCGGCGAGATTTCAATCCAAATACTGACAAAGGGGGAACGGAATTGGATCAGTTCAACGAAATCGGCTTGTTCGCCAAAACCGTCGAACTATGCAGTATTTCCAAGACGGCGGTGGCGTTGCAGACATCCAACGCCACCGTGAGCCGCGTTATCTCCAAGCTCGAAGCCAACCTTGGCGTCAAGTTGTTCCAGCGCACGACTAGACGGATCAGTCCGACATCGGACGGGCTGGCTTTCTACGAGCGCTGCAAACCCATTCTTAATCAACTCGAAGACGCCAAGAGCGAAATGACCGCGCTCAGGGACACGCCGCGCGGAACGCTTAGGGTGGTGGTGCCCATCATTTATGGCAAGCTGTGGATAATGTCAATGCTCAACAGCTTCGCCAAGCGCTACCCGGACGTGACGATCAACGTCACGCTGTCCGATCAATTCGACTACTCGATCGAAGACAATTTTGATGTGGCACTTTGGGTCGGCGAAGTGGGCCAGGCACGGCTGGTAGCTCGTAAGCTGCGCCTGTCGCGCACCGTAACCGTCGCCGCGCCCGGCTACCTGGCTAAACACGGCACTCCGAATGTTCCTCAGGACCTTGCCGAACATAATTGCCTGCTCTATGGCACGTTTGGCGGATGTCCGCAACGCATGTGGGAATTTGTCGACGCCAACCAAATCCATCACACCGTCGCGGTCCGCGGCAACACGGTTATCGACAACGGCCACGCGCTGACAGAAGCGGCCGCTCAAGGCGTGGGTATCATCCAGGCGCCGGATTTTGCCGTGCTGCCTCAGCTACGCGAAGGCAGATTGGCGGAGGTGCTGGTGGATTACCGGTCTCCGGGGGCTCCGGTCTGGATGCTGTATTCGCCCAACCGCCACCGTACCAACCGAGTGCAGATGCTCATCGACGAGATTCTGGTGGCCGCGCATAACTTGTCCGAAGCCGAGGAAAGCATCGGAAGCTAGTGTGCTCCTCTCCTGCTCAGTGCGATGCGGGCCAGCCATCGCCGTGCGCGCTACATAAAGGGATCGAAACTGCCGCTCGGCAGATCGACCTGTTTCAAATCCAATCGCGGGGCACCAGAAAACTCGCCAATGCCGCTTCCGGTGTACCGGGTGCGGATTTCCAGTCATAGCGCCAATTCGCGGCTGGCGGCATGGACAGCAGTATGGATTCCGCGCGTCCGCCAGATTGCAGTCCGAACAATGTGCCTCGGTCGTACACTAGGTTGAATTCGACATAGCGGCCGCGCCTGTAGGCTTGGAATTCCCGCTCGCGTTTTCCATAGCGCTCGTTTCGCCGATGTTCGATGATGGGCATGTACGCGCGCGGAAAGGCGTTTCCTACATCACGCACCAATGCGAAGCACGCCCCGAACCCCGGACTATCCAGATCGTCAAAGAAAATGCCACCGATGCCACGTGTTTCTGCACGATGCTTCAGGTAGAAGTATTCGTCACACCATTTCTTGAAGCGCGGATAGTATTCTTGATCGTGCGGATCCAGAGCATCGCGGCAGGCCCGATGAAAGTGCCGCGCATCCTCTTCGAAGGCATAGTATGGTGTCAGGTCCATTCCTCCGCCGAACCAGAATGCTGGCACGTCGCCGCCGTGACGCGCGGGCGAGAAGAACAGGCGCACATTCATGTGCACGGTGGGTACGTAGGGATTGCGCGGGTGCAGTACCAGCGAAACACCCATGGCCTGCCACGGCCGGCCCGCCAGCTCTGGCCGCCGGGCGCTGGCCGAAGGCGGTAGGCTCTTTCCCGTGACGTGGCTCAATAGCACAGCCGCGCGCTCAAGCACCTGGCCGCCTTCCAGCAGGCGTGAAACACCGCCGCCGCCTTCCGGGCGCTTCCAGGTGTCTGTGTGGAATGCAGTGCCCTCTAGCTGTTCAAGGGCAGCCACGATGCGCGCCTGCAAGCCAGAAAAATATACGCTCGCCATCTCGATGGAGGACTCGATCGGAAGCGGGAAGGTCGGCGTATTGGGTGTCATGCGGCAGCCGTGGGTTTCAAGAGTACGCTCCTGTGTGCTTATGGGTTCATCAACGTGACAGGCCCGATGCCGGGTCCTCGGTCGAAGCAGATGCCGGCGCCGACAGGCACAGCCGCAGCCATGCGGCCAGATCGTCTGCGATGTAGCCGGTCGCAGTGCGCAGCGCCGCTACTCCGCCCTGGGCATCCTGGGTCGGCGCCGGCGAGCTGCGCGACAACACAATGGAGCCTGCCACGCGGTGGTCGCGCACCAGCACCGCCTGCATCGCCACCGCGCCCACGCTGGACTTGCCGTCCGGCGCATACACCTGTTCGAAACGTGTCAACGAGATCTGCAGCAGCGGTGCGAATGGATCCGCGCCATCCAGGACAACGGGCCGGGCTGCCGAAAGCGTCCGGACGACCCGTTGCTGAACCAATTGCAACGGCGACGCCGCCCAGCGATACGTGGCGTAGTAGTGCAGACTTGCGCTGTCGCCCACGCGCCAGATCACGCCTGTGCGGGCCAGCATCTGCGCGCCAGAAAAGCGGACAGCGAC
>DASPIV010000767.1:0-4986 GCA_035628955.1 Bordetella sp. | reverse complement strand
TGAACTATTCCTCGCCCGGGGCCGGCAGCGGCGCCCATCTTGCCGGCGAACTGCTCAACCAGTCGGCCGGCATCGTCATCCGGCATATTCCTTATAACGCCATGGCCGCGGCGGTCAACGATGTGGTGGCCGGCAACGTCGACATGATGTTCGCAGGCGTGTCCACGGTACTGCCGCAGATCAAGGCGGGCAAATTGCGCGCGCTGGCCGTGGCCGCGCCCCAACGCCTGCCGCAGCTCAAGGACGTGCCCACGGTGGCCGAAAGCGGCTACCCCGGCTTCGACGTGACCTCGTGGTACGGCATTGTTGCGCCCGCCCAGGTTCCGCCCGAGATTCTCGACCAGTTGCAGGCCGACATCGCCGCCGCCGTCGCACAACAATCCGTGCGGCAGAAATTCGCCGGGCTGGGGGTGGAACCGGCCGGCTCCAGCCGCGCGGACTTCGCCCGCACGATCCAGGACGAGACCCGCAAATGGGCAGCCATCGTCAAGAAGGCCGGCATCCAACCCATTCAATAACCCAGGAGACACCATGCAGTCCATCGACATCACCTACCTGAACGGCCCCGACGTACGCGCGCTGGCGCTTACCGACGCCGAGATCCTGGCGGCCGTGGAAAGCGCGCTGGACGCGCAAGGCCGTGGCAAGACCGTCATCGAACCACGCGTGCACCTGGTGCCGGAATCTTCCGCCAAGGGGCATTTCAACGTACTGCGCGGCTATATCGAGCCCTTGCACGTTGCCGGCGTGAAGGTCGTCAGCGACTTCGTCGACAACTACAAGGTCGACTTGCCGTCAGAGATGGCCCTGCTGAACCTGTTCGACCCGGTCAACGGCAAGCCGCTGGCCGTGCTCGACGCCACTGCCATCACCGACATGCGCACCGGCGCGGTCACCGCCCTGGGCGCCAAGTACCTGGCGTCCAAGCAAAGCAAAGTGCTCGGGCATATCGGCTCGCGCGGTACCTCGTACTGGAATGTCCGCTTGCTGGACAGCCTGTACGATTTCGACGAAATCCGCGTGCATTCGCGGCGCCCCGAAAGCCAGCAGGCATTCGGCGAGCGCCTGTCGCGCGATCTGGGCAAGCCGGTCAAGGTGGTCAACGACTGGGAATCCTGCGTGCGCGATGCCGACATCATCGTCGAAGCATCGCGGCTGCCCGAGCCCACGCCGCTGCTCAAGACAGAATGGATCAAACCCGGCGCGCTGGTCATGCCCTACGGCACCATGAGCGCAGTGGAACTGAACCTGACGGACATCATGAGCAAAGTCGTGGTCGACGACTGGGGCCAATGCCGCAAGGGCCTGCCCTATGGCGCGCTGCGTGCCCACGTCGACAGCGACCGCATCACCGAACAGAACCTGCACGCCGAGATCGGCCAGATCGTGGCTGGCATGAAGCCGGGACGCGAGCGCGAGGACGAGACCATTCTGTTCTGGCACCGCGGCCTGTCCACCACCGATATCGCGCTGGGCCACGCCATGCTGGAAAAAGCCCGCAAGATGGGGCTGGGCCAGACGCTGAAGTTCGCCTAGGCAGACTCGCAATGGCCCTGATCGCCTCGACCCGCATGTACGACGTGGCGCCCGCCGCGCAGGCCGCCTGGCATGCCCTGCTGCATGCCGCGCACGCCCGCGCGGGCCTGGACGTGCGGTTCATCGAGCACGGCTGGCCGACGCCCATAGGCGAACTATGGGAACGGCCCGGCCTTTGCGGCGCCTTCATGTGCGGCTGGCCGTACGCGATGGCGCTGCAGGCGGGGCGCGCCTACACCGCCATTGCCGGCGTAGTTCCCGATTGGCCGGCCTATCAGGGCCTGCCGCGCTACCGCAGCGAATTCCTGGTGCGCGCCAGCAGTCCGTGGCAAACGCTGGCCGATGCGGCCGGCCACCGCTACGGCTGGATGGTGCGCGACTCGCAATCGGGCTGGAATGCGCCGCGCGCGGTATTGGCCGGCCTGGCGCAGGACGGACGCCCTTTGTTCGCGCAGTCCCTGGGGCCCTACGGCAACCCGCGCGGCCTGTTGCGCGCCCTGGCCGACAACGCCATCGACCTTACCGCCGTGGATGGTTGGTACCTGGACCTGCTGCGCGCGCATGATCCGGACGCCCTGGCCGGATTGCGCACGCTGGCCTGCACACCCTGGACTCCCAACCCATTGCTGGTGGCCGGGCCAGACGTGGACAGCGCCACCGCGGCGCGCCTGTCGCAGGCACTGGCCGGCCTACATCACGATCCACAAGGCATGTCGTTGCTGCGCCAGGCGCATGTGGCAAGATTCGTCGCGCCCGAACCCGGGCGCTACATGCAACTGCTCGACATGGAACGCGAGGCCTGCGCCCGCGGGTACCCCCAGATCGCCTGAAGATCGGGCTACTGGCCCAGCACCAGCCCCTCGCGCCGCGGATCGGCGCCGCCGACCAGCATCCCGTCCTTGATGACGATGCCCTGTATTCCGCTGGGAAATTCCACCGTTTTCACTTCGTGGCCCATGCCGCGCAAGGCCGGCGCCATGTCTTCCAGGAAGGTGCCGCGCTCGAGTTCGGTCGCCTGGTTGCGGCTGCCCAGGTTGGGCAGCGAGATGGCCTGCTGGATGTCCAGGTTCCAATCCAGCACGCCCACCAGGGTCTTGGCCACGTAGTTGATGATGGCACTGCCGCCCGGCGAGCCCACGGCCATATAGGGCTGGCCGTCGCGGAACACGATCATGGGCGCCATGGAACTGCGCGGCCGCTTGCCGGGCTGCACCCGGTTGGCCACCAGGCGTCCTTCGGGGTCTTTGAACGACAGCGAAAAATCGGTCAGCTCATTGTTCAGCAGAAACCCCCGCACGAAGATCTTGCTGCCGAAGGCCGACTCGATGGAACTGGTCATCGACAACACGTCGCCTTCCCCGTCGACCACCGCGATGTGCGAGGTCGACGGCACGTCCAGCGCGTCATCGGCCGCCCGGCTGGACAACAGGCCGGCCGGATCGCCGGGCAGCGCCGTGCCCAGGCTGCGATCGGGATGGATCAGGGCGGCCCGGCGGGCCAGGTAGCCGGGATCGAGCATCTGGCGCACCGGCACCTGGGTGAACGCGGGGTCGCCCACGTAAAAGCCCCGGTCGGCAAACGCCAGCCGGCCCGCCTCGGCGAAATAATGCACGGCCTCGACGCTGCGCGGCCCCAGCGTGCCGATGGGAAAGTGCTGCATGATGCCCAGCATCTGCAGCACGGCCAACGGGCCGCTGCTGGGCGGCGGAGCGCCGCACAGACGATAGGCGCGGTACTCGCCGCAAACCGCATCGCGCACCTGCGCGCGGTAGCCCGCCAGATCGGCCGCGCTAAGGTCGCCCGGCCGGGCGTGCGCACGCACCGCCGCCACGATGTCGTGGGCGATCTCGCCGTGGTAGAACGCGTCGGCGCCCTTGTCGGCCACCCGGCGCAGCACCTGGGCGTATTCCGGATTCTTCAGCACATGGCCCACCGGCCAGGGCTGGCCATCGGGGGCATAGAAATAGCGGGCGGCGGCCGGCTGGGCGGCCAATTCGGCACGCGAATCGGCCAGCAAGGCATGCAGGCGCGGCGAAACCTCGAAGCCTTGCGTGGCCAGCGCAATGGCGGGCTGGAACAGGCTGCGCCATGGCAGCTTGCCCTGCTGCCGATGCGCCAGCTCCAGGCCCCGCAGCAAGCCCGGCGTGCCGACGGACAAACCGTTGTTGACCGCCTGGGCAAACGGCAGCGGCTTGCCGTCGCGCATGAAACGGTCGGGGCGGGCCGCCGCGGGAGCGGTCTCGCGGGCGTCGTACACGCGCAATTGGCGCTTGTGCGCCGCATAGTGCACCAGGAACGCGCCTCCGCCTATGCCCGACGACTGCGGCTCGGTCAGGCCCAGCACCAGTTGCGCGGCGATGGCGGCATCCACCGCGCTGCCGCCCGCCTGCAGGATGCGATAGCCTGCCTGCGTGGCCAGCGGATTGGCGGTGGCCACCATGAAGCGCTGCGCCGACACCGCCTGCTTGGCGGAATAGCCCGACGCCGCTTCCGGATTGATGTTTTCTTGCGCTACCGGAGCACCGGGCTGGCTGGCGGCGGCGCCGCACAACAGCGCGGCGCACGAAAGCGCGGCACACCGGGCGCCCACCCAGGGTCGAATACGCATCGGGGTCTCCTGCAAGGTTACACAGCGCCGGCTGCGGACCGACGCGGCCATTATCGCAATAGAATGCCTGGGGCCCGCGCACATTTCCAGTGTGGACAGGGCCTGGCCTTCCACCCGTTTCCCGCCATGCGCCTGCGCCACATAGAAATCTTCGAAGCCATACGCCGGACCGGTTCGCTTACCGAAGCGGCGGCCGCGCTGCACATTTCGCAGCCCGCGGCCAGCAAGCTGCTGGCCCATGCCGAAGCCCAACTGGGCTTCAAGCTGTTCGAGCGCGTCAAGGGCCGCCTGGTCGCCACGCGTGAAGCCGAGATCCTGACGCCCGAGGTGTCGCGCCTGAACCAGGACTTGAACAGCGTGCGCAGGCTGGCGGCCAGCCTGCGCGAACGCCCGCACGGCCACCTGCGGCTGGGCTGCGCGCCCGCCCTGGGCCTGGGCCTGCTGCCGCAAGTGGTGCGGGCCAGCCGCGATGCCCGGCCCGGCATTACCTTCGACATCCATACCTACCACAGCGCCGAACTGGTGCAAGGCCTGCTGACGCGCGAACTGGACCTGGCCGTCACCTTCGACATGCACGACTATCCCGGCCTGACGCGCGCATCGCTGGGCCATACCGAACTGGTGCATCTGGGCCGCAAGCCTGGCGGCGGCGCCACCCGGCTGGCCGACCTGGTCGACGATACGCTGATCGTGCTGGACTCGCGCGACGCATCGGGCGCCTTACTGCAGATGGCGCTCGATGCGCAAGGCCTGGATCCCGACGTAGCGATCCAGGTGCAAACCCACTACGTGGCCTGCGCGCTGGCCGAAGCGGGCTGTGGCGAGGCCATTGTCGATGCCAT
>DASPIV010000766.1:0-2029 GCA_035628955.1 Bordetella sp. | reverse complement strand
GGCGCGAATGGGTGCGCAATGTCGAACGCGAACGCGATACGGCGCGGCTGAAGGCCGGGACCGAGCCGCGTGGCGATTAAGGTTTTGCCGTGGTTTACTTGGACGTGTACAGGCTTTCATTTGCTCGAGGTTAAGAATGTTTGCTTCATCGGTGGCCGAGCAGGTGGCCACATTGCGCCGGCAGGGCTTCGTGGTGGCCCGCCAATTCGCCGCGCCGGCCACCGTGGCCGCACTGCGCGCACAGGCTGAAGGCGAACTGGCCCGGGAAGCCGGGCCGATCGAATACGAGGCCGACCTGCAATACCCCGGCGCACCCCCATCGCGCCATGCACAGGGCGGCTCTACCGTGCGCCGGCTACTGGGCGCTTATGGGCGCGGGCCGTTGTTCCAGGCATGGGCCACTTCGCCGGAAGTGGGCGCATGGCTGCGTAGCTACTTTGGCGAAACGCCGGTGCTGTCCACCGTGCACCACAACTGCGTGATGACCAAGCACCCCGCCTATGGCAGCCTGACCGGCTGGCACCAGGACATCCGCTACTGGTCGTTCACCGAAAGCGACCTGGTATCGACCTGGCTGGCCCTGGGCTACGAAACCGCCGACAACGGCGGGCTGTACTTCATACCGGGTTCGCATGCGGCATCGTTTGCCGAGTCGCAGTTCGACCAGAAGAAGTTCTTCCGCGACGACCTGGCGGACAACCAGGCCTGGATCGACCGGGCGGTCTGCCCCGAGTTGGCGCCGGGCGATGTGGTGTTCTTTCATTGCCGCACCTTGCACGCGGCGCGCCAGAACGGCACCGGCCAGGTGAAGTTCTCGCTGGTGCATACCTACCATCCGGAAAGTTGCCGGCCGGTGGAGGGCACGCGGTCGGCTTCCGGCAAGGAAGTCGCGTTGTGCGCAAAGGCCTGACCCGGCGGCCCTGAGGCAGGGCGCCGGTTTGGTATTATTACTGGATATTCATCCAGTTATTTGCCGTCGATGGCGCCGTCCCACCGCTACTATTATTTGCACAACTTCCAGCAGGCGCTGCAGGTTGTCGCCGATCGCTACGCCGACCTGATCGAGGCGGGCGAACAGGCGCTGTTGGCGGGCTTCCGGACCTTGCCCCAGGCATCGCAGGCGCTGTTCGTGCGCATGGCCATGCGGCGCGGCCCGTGGTTTCGTGCCAGCCGGCTGATCTACGACGAAATCCCCGATTTGCCGGCCGCGGCATTGCCGCTACTGGCGCGGGGCTGGCTCGATGCGGCGGCACCCATGACGCTGGACGAGCTGTTCGGCATTTGCACCCTGCCTGAACTGCGCGCCATGTTCGCGGCCCAGGCCGCGCCCGGGCTGCGCAAGGCGGATCTGCTGGCGGTATTGCGCCAGCACCACGACCGGCCCCGCCCGTGCGCCGAATGGTGCGGCGGGTCATGGGAACCTACCTGGCGCTTCATGCCGGGCCCACAATGCGACCGCCTGCGCCTGATGTTCTTCGGCAATCTGCGGCAAGACTGGTCGGAATTCGTCTTGGCCGACCTGGGTGTTTTCCGGTATGAAACAGTAGCCTTCCCTGCCACGTCGCGCGCGTTCCAGTCGCGTGCCGACGTCGACCGGTACCTGGCTTTGCATGCGTGCCGCCAGGCCCTGGATGCGGGCACGCCCATGCCCGACCTGCTGGCCGACCTGCGGGCCTGCGCCAGCGGCAACGTCTGGCTGGAACAGCGCCGCGCCAAGATGTTGCTGCGCATCGGCCAGGCGTGCGAGCGCGCCCAAGACTGGGACACCGCCCAGCAGGTGTACCAGCAGTGCGGCTATCCCGGCGCGCGGCATCGCCGCATCCGGGTCTACGAACGCATGGCTCGGCATGGCGAAGCCCTGGCGCTTGCCTTGCAGGCCCAGGCCGCGCCGGAAAACGAAGCCGAAAGCCAGCGCCTGGCGCGCATGCTGCCCCGCTTGCGGCGCAACGCCGGGCTGGCGGTCGCCGCCCGGCCGGCCGGCCCCGCGCCCCGGCGGCTCGACCTGGGCTTGCCGCGTCCTGCCGAACCG
>DASPIV010000765.1:0-13603 GCA_035628955.1 Bordetella sp. | reverse complement strand
GTACATGGTGGTGTCCGGCCTGGGCACGGTGCTGGGCCAGCTGGCCCTGACCGCCTACGCCTCGCTGGACCAGCGCCCCCTGACCCTGGTGGCGGCCAGCCTGGTGCTGTGCCTGGTGCCCATAGCCGTCACGGCGCGGTCGCACCCGCCCACGCCGCTGCCCGCGCCGCTGGACCTGCGCTTTTTCTTCCAGCGCGTGCCGCTGTCGATGACGGTGCTGTTCGTGGCGGGCAATTTGTCCGGCGCGTTCTACGGCCTGGCGCCCGTCTATGCGGCCAAGTACGGCATGAGCACATCGCAGGCCGCCATTTTCGTGGCGGCCGGCGTCACCGCGGGCCTGCTGTCGCAATGGCCCATGGGCTGGCTGTCCGACCGCGTGAACCGCGCCGGGATGATCCGCTTCAACGCGTTCCTGCTGGTGGTGCTGCCCGTCGTGATGTGGGGCTGGTTCAACCTGCCGTTCTGGCTGCTGGTGGTGATGTCGTGCGTGTTCGGCGTGCTGCAGTTCACCTTGTATCCCCTGGGCGCCGCATTCGCCAATGACCACGTCGAGCCCGAGCGCCGCGTGGGCCTGAGCGCCATTTTGCTGATGACCTACGGCGTGGGCGCCTGCCTGGGCCCCATGGTGGCGGGGGTGCTGATGTCCAGCGCCGGCCCCAGCATGTACTACGTGTTCGTGTCGGTGTGCGCGCTGATCCTGGTGTGGCAAGTGCGGCCGGCGCGCGTCACGGGCGCCCACCAGGTCGATGAGGCCCCGGTGCATTTCGTGCCGCTGCCCGATAACCTGCAAAGTTCGCCCGCCGCCGCCGCGCTGGACCCGCGCGTCGACCCGGAAGTGGACGTGACCATGGAAATGGCGTCGCCCGATGCCGGCGTGATGCAGCCGCCCGAGCCGGCTCCCGAGCCTGCTGCGCCATCCGAGCCGCGCCCCGCCACCTGATAGCCCGGCTGCCCGGAGTCCGCCAGGTGTCTGACCCGAAGGTGTCAGACACCGAAACGTGGCGATGCCTTCTGCCCACAGCGGTGTCAGGCGCCCTGGCGGGAGCCGGACACCTGGCCAGAGCTACCGGGTTCTGCGCTTTCACGGCATCATCAGCAAAATCGCCGCCACCGCCAGCGCCAGCCCCAGCAGGTTCACCCGGCTGAGGGGTTCGCGAAACGCCAGGGCGCCCACCACCGTGCCCAGCGCGATGACGCCCATGTTCATGGCCGAGAACACCAGCGCGGGGTTGTCCGGCAGGGCCTGGTGGGCGCGAATATAGGTGACGATATTGCCGAAGTTCGCCACGCCCAGTACCACGCCTGCCAGCAGGTGGCGCGCTTGCCAGTCGATGCGCCGCGCCAGCAGATAGCCGGCCATGACGATGCCGGCCAGGCTGAAGGCGATCAGCAGCGCGCCTGAAAACGCAGCGCCGGCCTTGGCCACCTGCTTGAACAGGATGTCGACCACGCCATACGCCACCCATACCCCCAGCGGCCACAGCCAGGCGTTGCCGCTCGCGTGCCGGGCCGGTTCGCGCCGGCGCAGCACGCAGAACAGCGCCGTGAAGGCCAGCGCAATGGCGCCCGCCTTGCGCAAGGTGATCGATTCGCCGAACACCAGGAATGCCGCCAGCAAGGGCAAGAACAACGACAAGCGCTGTGCGGCATCGCTGCGCACAATGCCGGCGTGGCGTACAGACTGCGCCATCGCCATGAAACCGCTGGGCAGCAGTACGCCCAGCGCCAGCAGCAGGCCCCAGGCCTGGCTGGCCGATTCGAGCTGCGCGCCGGACGGATGCAGCATCAGCCAGCTCAGCGCCGCGGTCACCGCATAGTTGGCGGCGATGGCCTGCCTGACGTCGATGCCATAGCGGCGGGCCAGCTTCAGCAGCACCGCCACGGTGACGCTGAACCCCACGCTGGCCAACAGGTAAAGCAGGCCGGGCGTCAGCGTGTACATACCGGGGCGGCCTGGTCCGAGGGGGATGGGGTGCCTTCGGCAACCAGGCCCAGGCGCGCCATCAGGTGCGCGTCGGCTTCCGTCCGCGGGTTGCCGGTGGTCAACAACATGTCGCCGCAGAACAGCGAGTTGGCGCCGGCCAGAAAGCAAAGGGCTTGCATGGTGTCGCTCATGGTCTCGCGGCCGGCCGACAGGCGCACGCGTGCCAGCGGCATCGCGATGCGGGCCACCGCGATGCTGCGCACGAACTCGAAGGGGTCCAGCGCTTCGGTGCCCGCCAGCGGCGTGCCTTCCACCTGCACCAGGTTATTGATCGGCACTGATTCGGGGTAGGGATCCAGGCTGGCCAGTTGCGCGATCAGGCCGGCGCGTTCGCGCCGCGATTCGCCCATGCCCACGATGCCGCCGCAGCACACGTTCAGCCCGGCATCGCGCACGCGCTCCAGGGTGTCCAGGCGGTCTTGGTAGGTGCGGGTGGAAATGATCTGGCCGTAGAACTCGGGCGAGGTATCCAGGTTGTGGTTGTAGTAGTCCAGCCCGGCTTCTTTCAACTGTTCGGCTTGCCCGTCGCGCAGCATGCCCAGCGTGACACAGGTTTCCATGCCCAGTGCCTTCACGGCGCGGATCATCTCGGCTACTTCGTCCAGGTGGTGCGGTTTGGGGCTGCGCCATGCCGCTCCCATGCAGAAGCGCTGCGCGCCGCCGGCCTGCGCGGCGCGGGCGGCGCGCAGCACCTGGGCAAGCGGCATCAGCTTGTCGGCCGCCAATCCCGTGTCGTAGTGGGCCGATTGCGGGCAATAGGCGCAGTCTTCGGGGCAGCCGCCAGTCTTGATCGACAGCAGGCTGGACAACTGGATGGCATTGGCGTCGAAGTGCTGCCGATGCACCTGCTGCGCGCGATACAGCAAGTCCATGAAGGGCAATTCGTATAGCGCCAGGACGTCGTCGGTACTCCAGGCCTGTGCGGCTGCCCGCAAGGGCCTGGCGATGTCTGAAACGGCAATGGTCGAGGTATGCATGGCGATCCTCCGGTAAGTCGACGGGGCCGGGCGTCAAATGGGAAGGCCGGGCCTGAGCGGCGGATCGTAGGGATCTATGCGGCAGAAAAGCAATCTTGCAGAAGAAAGATAGTTATAGGCTTTTATATGTGAACTACATGGTGATCGGGTTTTTTGACGCAATGCTGTCGTGAACGTCGCGGCATCTTCCGCCGCTGTATCGTCCGTGTTTTTTGTGTCTTTTTGTAATTTAACCGATGACCGTCCATCTCGATGACCGACCGGCGCACTGAGCCATCATTTTTTCTGATCTCTTGGCTCAGCCTTTTCTATTACCTGCCTGCCGCGGGCCCGCCTTACGATGCGGCCACATGCCCACGAGCACGAGGGCGCAGAACGATAACGGAGACCAGGATGAAACCAGAAGCCATATCCCATGCGGCATCGTCCGCGCTTGCCGACTGTCCGGACCTTGCCCGGCGCCGCTGGTTGAGCGGCACCGCCACCTTGATGGCGGCCCTGCCGCTGGCCGGGCTGGCGCGGGCCGAGGGAGCGTTTCCGCAGCACCCACTGACCCTGGTGGTGCCGTTCGTGCCGGGCGGCCCGGTGGATATTGCCGGCCGCGCGGTCGGCGAACCGCTGGGCCGCAAGCTGGGGCAGCCGCTGGTGGTCGTCAACAAGGGCGGCGCCGGGGGCAACATCGGCGCCGATGAAGTGGCGCGCAGCCGACCCGACGGCTACACCCTGCTGCTGGCCCTGGATTCGATCCTGACGGTGAATCCCACTTTCTATGGCAAAGGGGCGCCGTCGCCGTCGCTGGCGCCTGTAGGCATGGTGGGCGAGCTTTCCAGCGTGCTGGTCGTGAACGCCCGCTCGCCGATCAAGTCCGTGGCGGATTTTGTCGAGATCGGGCGCCGCCAGGGCTTGACGGCGGGATCCGGCGGAAACGCGACCGCGGGGCACTTGTACGCCGAATGGCTCAAGCGCGATTTCGGCGTCCAGTTGACCCACGTGCCGTACAAGGGTCTGAGCCCCGCCGTGCAGGACTTGCTGGCGGGCAATATCGATTGCATTGTCGCGCTGATACCCGGGGTGTTGCCGCATATACGGTCTGGGGCATTGCGCGCCCTGGGCCTGACCTCGACGCGCCCGCAAGTATTGCTGCCCGACGTGAAGCCGCTTTCAGAGCAGGGCCTGACAGGGTTCTCAGGCGCTTCCTGGCTGGCGCTGATGGTGCCGCAGGCGGTGCCGGAAAACGTGGTCGGCCAGTTGGCCGGCAAGCTGTCCGATGTGCTGCGCGAACCCGAGGTGATTGCGCGCTTGCAAGCGGTGGGTATCGATCCGTTCTACGCCGATGCCGCGCAAGTCAAGGCGCGCATCGCGCGCGAGACCCAGCAGTGGGCGGCGCTGATGAGCGCCATGCAGCAGCAGCCGTCCAAGACTTGAGACCCCCCATGAGCCAGACCGCACAACCCAATTTCTTGTTCTTGATGGCTGATCAATTGACGGCCTTTGCCTTGCGCATGTACGGCAACGGCGTGTGCCGCACGCCCAACCTGGACCGCCTGGCACGGCAATCGACACGGTTCGCCAATACCTATTGCAACTTCCCGCTGTGCGCGCCTTCGCGGGTCGCCATGCTGACGGGCCGCCTGCCCAGTTCGGTGGGTGTGTACGACAACGCCTCGGAGTTCTCGGCCGAGGTGCCCACCTTCCTGCATCACCTGAGCCTGGCGGGGTATGCGACCATTCTGTCCGGAAAAATGCACTTCGTGGGCCCCGACCAGCAGCACGGCTTCCAAGAGCGCCTGACGACCGATATCTACCCGACGGATTTCGGCTGGACACCCGATTGGCGGCAAGAGATTCCCATTGCGCCCACCGGCATGAACATGCGCAGCGTACTCGAGGCCGGGGCCTGCCAGCGCAGCATGCAGATCGACTACGACGATGAGGTGGTGCATCGGGGAATCCAGAAAATCTACGACCTGGGCCGCCTGCATCGCGACCGGCCGTTCTTCCTGGCCGTCTCGTTGACGCATCCGCATAACCCCTACGTGTCGACGCAGGACTTCCTGGACCTGTATCCGCCGGACCAGGTCGACATGCCCACGGTGCCGCCCATACCCTTCGACCGGCAAGACCGCCACAGCCAGCGGCTTTGGTACATGTTCCGCCAGGACGAATATGAGCTCGAGGACCAGCATGTCCGTGCGGCCCGGCAGGCCTACTACGCCATGGTCAGCTATGTGGATGCGCAGGTCGGCCGTCTGCTCGACGCGCTCGAAGCCATGGACCTGGGCGAATCGACCGTCGTGGTCTTTACCTCTGATCACGGCGACATGCTGGGCGAGCGGGGGCTTTGGTACAAGTGGGTGCATTTCGAGCCGGCGACACGGATTCCGCTCTTGATATCCGCGCCCGGGCGGCGCGATGCGGCGGTATGCCATGAACTGGCCTCGCTGGTCGATATCTTTCCCACTCTGCTGGGGCTGGCCGGCATTACGGCAGATCCCGAGCACGAGCTGCGCGATGGCCGTTCGCTGGTCGGCTGCCTGGGGGTGGACGCCAGCGCGGCCACCGGTGTGGTCTATGGCGAGATGAATGGCGAGGGCGCCCACGCTCCTTGCCTGATGGTGCGGGAAGGGCACTGGAAGCTGATCGTGGCTGAAGGCGATGCGCCCCAGCTGTTCGATTTGCAGCACGATCCGCACGAATTGCGCAATCTGGCCGGCACCGCCGCCGCAGCGGAAATCGAGCAGCATTTGACGGGCCTGGCGCGCCAGAAATGGGATGCGCGCGCCCTGCATGAAGCGATCTTGCGCAGTCAGGCGCGTCGCCGGCTGGTGCAGCAAAGCCGCCTGTCGGGCGACTTCCAGGCCTGGGACTATCAGCCCTATACCGATGCCAGCAGCCAGTATGTGCGTTCAGGCGCGCAGTCCAGCCCGTCGGTCGTCAAGGGCAAGCTGCGTTATCCCCCCGTACAGCCGGTCGCGCCGCAGCATCCGCGCGATGAGCATCCTTCCCCCACCCTTACCGGAAGCACATCATGAAACGGCGAACCTTATTGCAGGGCGCATTGGCCGGTGTCGCGGCCGGCATGGCACCCGGGGCCCGGGCCGGCGTCTTTCCCGACCGCCCGCTGCAATGGGTAGTGCCCTATCCGCCGGGTGGGGCAACCGATTCCGTGGCACGCGCGATCGCCGCGTCCATGAGCGCGCAATTGGGTCAGCCGGTGGTCATTGTGAACCGGCCTGGCGGCGCGACCAATATCGGCACCGAAGCGGTCATCAAGGCACCGCCAGACGGCCTTACCTTGCTGCTGGCGGTGCCGCCGCTGGTCGTCAACCCGGCGCTGTATCCCGGCCTGAGCTACCAGCCCCTCCGAGACATGCAGGCGATCGGCCTGGTCGCCCTGAATCCGAACGTGCTGGTCGTGCCGGCCGATTCGCCGTTTCGCACGCCCCAGGCCCTGTTCGAGGCGGCGCAGGCCAAGCCCGACACCGTGACTATCGCCTCGCCAGGCATCGGTACGGTGCCGCATTTGGTCAGCCTGTTGATCGGGCAGGAAATGAAGGTGCAGGTGGTGCCCGTGCCCTACAAGGGCAGCGCCGCGCTGATGCCTGACTTGGTCAGCGGGCGGGTTGCGGCGGCCATGGACAACCTGTATGCGCAGGTCGCTTCGGTGCGCAGCGGCAAAGTGCGCGCGTTGGCAACGCTGGGCGACAAGCGTTCGCCCTTGTTGCCCGATGTGCCCAGCATGACGGAATTGGGCTTGAGCCAGTTGGCGGGCATGGGCTGGATAGGCGTGGTCGCGCGCAGCGACGTGGCGCCCGAGCGGATCGCCCGCCTGGAACAGGCGGTGCTGCATGCGGCCCGCCAGCCCGACAATGTTCAACGCCTGGAATCGATGGGCCTGGAGGTGGTGGCACAGGACCGCATCCGCTTCCAGGAGCGCCTGGCCGCCGAGGCCGAACTGTGGCAAGCCACGGTACGCCGCGCCGGCGTTACCGTGGCCTAACGCTCCTTGCCACGGAAAGCGCCGCGCTCTTCCGGCCGGTGTCAGTGGCCAGAATGCGCACGAGCGGCCGCATCGATACGCATGCCGCAGATGTCGTGCACCAGCGTGCGCACCTGCGCCAGCCCCGCCTGGGCGTCATGCTGCCGGCGTACCGCGGTGACCAGCTCGCGTGTGAACGCAGGGTTGCGAAATGGCGCGGCCGACAGCAGCCCCTGTTCGCGATCCGCGCGGTACACCATAGACGCCAGCAAGGTATAGCCCACGCCTTTCGACACCAGGTACTTGATCTCGGCGATTGAATCCAGTGTGGTGTGCAGCGTGATCGATACCTTGGCGCGGCGGGCCTGCGCATGGATAAGGCGGGTAAGTCCATGCTTGGCACTGGGCAGTATCAGCGGATACTGCGCCAGGTCGGCGAAGTCGATGGGACGCCTCGGGTCCAGCGCGCCGGCCGGGCCTACCAGGTCGATGGTGTCGACGGCCAAGGGCACGACCTCGAGATGGTTCAGCGGCTGCGCGGCGAACAGCACACTGATGTCCAGCCGCCCCGACTTCAGCCATTCGAGCAGATGCCCGGACATGCCTTCAATGAGTTCGACGTCGATCTCGTGTTCATGCTTGGCGCGTTCGATAAGCTGCGCGGCGAACGTGCGGGTCATGCCATTGGGTATGCCGACTTTCACCACGCGCACCGCTTCGTCAGGCCGGATGTGGCGCCGCTTCATGTCGTCGACCGCGCGCAGGATCGCCACGGCATCGCGGAACGCGGTTTCTCCGCTGGGCGTCAGGCTCACCCCGCGGGCCGATCGTTCCAGCAATTGCGTGCCCAGTTCTTCTTCAAGTGCCTTGATCTGGGCTGTAAGTGCGGGCTGCACAATGTGCAAGGCCGAGGCCGCCCGGGTAATGCTGCGGCGGCGGGCGGCTTCGACGAAATAGCGCAGGTGGCGGAGTTCCATGGCCGGCGGGCTAGGGCAATGAGCACGGATGCGGAAAAGGCATCGTAACAAGGTGCCTGGGTAGAGCAAGCAGGTAAATTACCCATGCGTGGCCCGGCGGCGTGTACGCAGCGGCCCGATGGCGCTGGCGTGTTCCTACTGAAGGGGCGGCAAAATGGAAAGGGCCAGCGGCGTAAGCGCGCTGGCCCTTGAATTTGTTGGCGGAGCGGACGGGACTCGAACCCGCGACCCCCGGCGTGACAGGCCGGTATTCTAACCAACTGAACTACCGCTCCGCAGCGGTTTACTACATGCCAGTAGAACTGGCGTCCCCTAGGGGATTCGAACCCCTGTACTCACCGTGAAAGGGTGATGTCCTAGGCCTCTAGACGAAGGGGACTTGGACTTGCCGTACTGATTTTTTACTACGACTTCGCTTTCGACTGGTGGAGGTAAGCGGGATCGAACCGCTGACCTCTTGCATGCCATGCAAGCGCTCTCCCAGCTGAGCTATACCCCCGTATCCCTAAAACACTGCCTGCATTTCGGTTTATTTGGCGGCTTTTACACCGTGTTTTACGCCGTTTTTGCAGGTTTTGCTTAAGTGCCGTTGGCGAAGAAACGAGATTATGCACGAGTTTTTTTGGGCGTGCAAGTTGGCCCAGAAAAAGCCGCCTGGGCCCGCAAACAACTAGGGACGCAGCTTGCGCCGGCCCAGTGCGGCGGCCGCGACCAGGGCCAGCGCGATCAGCACCAGCAGGGGCGTGTCGCCGAAGCGCGCATAGGGTGTCAGGCCCGCCATGCCTTGTACCGAGACTGGCAGGATACCTGCCTGAAGAGCGGGCAATTGCGCCGCGACGCGGCCGTGCGCATCGATGGCGGCAGTGATGCCGGTGTTGGTGGCCGCCACCATCGGGCGCGCGGTCTCAAGCGTGCGCAGCCGGCCGATCTGCAGATGCTGGCGCAGCGCCCAGGTGTCGCCGAACCAGCCCAGGTTGCTGACATTGGCCAGGATGGTGGCGCCGGGTTCGCCGTTGGGCCCGGGCCGCAACGCGGGCAGCAGCTCGATGCCGAACAGGTCTTCGTAGCAGATGTTGAACGCGATGTACTGGTCGCGGACATGGAAGGGCGCCTGGCGGTGTTCGCCGCGGTCGAAATCGCCCAGCGGGATGCTGAGCATGTCGACGAACCAGCGAAAACCCGGCGGCACGTACTCGCCCCAGGGCACCAGGTGGTGCTTGTCGTAGCGCAGCTCGGTGGCGCCGCTGCGCAGTTGGTCCAGCGGCGTGGTGGCGTCAAAGCCGATGACGCTGTTGGTGTAGCGGGTTTGCCCATTGGTGCCGGCAGTGCGCAGGGGCACGCCCATGGCAATGGTGGCCTGGTTGCGCCCGGCGACACTGCGCCAGGCGTCCCAGACGCGCGGATCGAGCTGGTCCTGGAAGACCGGCAGCACGGTTTCGGGCAGGATGATCAAGTCAGCCGGAGGCGCTGGCAGGGTGGCCAGCTCCAGGTGGCGGCGCAGCCCCAGTTCCATCAGGGCCGGATCGAATTTCTGCGATTGTTCGACGTTGCCTTGCACCAGCCGTACTTGCAGGGGTTCGCCGCTGGGCTGCGACCAGGCGATGCCGCGCAGCGGCCAGCCGATGGCGGCCAGCAACAGGGCCAGCGCGCAGGCCAGCCCGCGTTTTGCGTCGGGCCGCCGGGCGTGGCCGCCGGCGCGTACCGCATGCCACAGGCCCGCCAGCGCCGCGGCCGCGAACGCGGCCAGCAGGGCCATGCCATGCACGCCCAGCACCGGTGCCCAGCCCGCCAGCGGGCTGTCGACGTGGGCATAGCCGATATTCAGCCAAGGGAAACCGGTAAGCACGGTGGCGCGCAGCCATTCCAGCAGTGCCCAGGCCGCGGCCCAGGCCATGGCGGCCACCAGCAGGCGGCGCGTGGGCGCCGGGTCGGGGTCGCCCATGGCGGGGGGCGGGCACAGCCAGCGCGCCAGAACGCAGGCGGCCGCCGGAAACAAGGCCAGGAAGGCCGACAGCGCCAGCACGCCGGCCACGGCCAGTGGCGCGGCCAGGCCGCCGTAGCGGTGCAGGCTGATGAAAATCCAGTACAGGCCCAGCGAGTAGCTGGCGAAGTTGAACAGCCAGCCGCGCAGCAGTGCCTGGCGCAGGCCGGGCGCCTGCAGGGTGGCGTGCGCGACGCAGGCCAGGGCAATCACTTGGACCAGCGCCAGGGCCCAGGCGGGCAGCGGCCCGGGCGCGAAACTCAGGGCATGGACGCCGCCCGCGGCCACCAGGCCGAGGGTAGCCCAGCGCGAATTGCGGCCCAGGCTCATGAGCTCGATGAGCTCAGGTCGGTGTCGGGCGTGGCCGGCGCGGGCGTGCGCTTGGCGCGCAGCCATAGCGCGCGGCGCGCATCGGCACGGATCACTTCGATCAGCAGGTGGCCGTGCGCGGCGCTGTCGCCGCGCCGCGGGATGCGGCCCAGTTGGCCGCCCAGCCAGCCGCCCACGCTGTCGTATTCATCGTCGGGCAGGTCGGTGGCGAAGGTGTCGTTGAAGTGGCTGATCTCGGTGCTGGCCATCAGGCGCCATTGGTTGTCGCCTTCGGGGAAGATGCTTTGCTCGTCGTCGTCGTCGAATTCGTCTTCGATGTCGCCGACGATCTGTTCCAGCACGTCTTCCATGGTGACCAGGCCGGAAATGCCGCCATGCTCGTCGATGACGATGGCCAGATGGTTGTGGCTGGCGCGGAAGTCGCGCAGCAGCACGTTCAGGCGCTTGGCCTCGGGAATGAACACCGCCGGGCGGATCAGCGCGCGCAGGTCGATGCCGGGCTCGAGCATGCCGCGCAGCAGGTCTTTGGCCAGCAGGATGCCGATGATGTTGTCGCGATCGTCTTCGTACACCGGAAAGCGCGAGTGCGCGGTCTCGATGATGAAAGCCAGTTGCTGCGGCAGGGGTTGTGCCACGTCGAGCAGGTCCATGCGCGAGCGTGGCACCATGATGTCGGCGACGCTGCGTTCGGACATGGCCAGCGCGCCCTTGATCATGCCGTAGGATTCGACGTCGAGCAGATTGCGGTCGTGGGCTGCGTCCAGGACGGCCTTGATGCCTTCGCGGTCCTCGGGCTCACGCCGTACGAGGGCCAGCATGCGGTCTAGCAGGGATTTGGTGGCGGGTTTCTGGGCGCGCGCAGGGGTCGCGTCGTTGGCAGGGTAAGGGTCAGACATCGTCCGGGCGGACAAGTTATGGAAAGCCCAGCATAACCGAATATCGGCTGCCGCGTCGCGGCCCCACGTCGCATGGAACCGGTGCGATTTAATCGGGGACGCCACGGATCCGGCTCCGCCGGCCCGTCAGCGTCGCCCCCCTGGGGGGGAAGCGCGTAGCGCTTCGGGGGGGGGCTCGTAGGGATCGGCAATGCGCATGCCGGCCAGAATGGCGGTTTCCAGGGCTTCCATGCGGCGCGCGTCGCGCGCCTTGACGTGGTCGTAGCCCAGCGCATGCAGCACGCCATGCACCGTCAGGTGAGCGGCGTGGTCGAGCAGGGCCTTGCGCTGCTCGCGGGCCTCGCGCGCCAACACCGGCACGCAAATGACGATATCGCCGCGGGCGGTGCCCAGCGGGTCGGTGCCGTACTCGAAGGTCAGGACATTGGTGGCGTAATCGCGGGCGCGATAAGCCTGGTTCAGGCGCCGTCCTTCGGCCTGGCCGACCAGCCGCAGGCTGAATTCGGCGCGTGCGCAATCGGCCAGGCCGTCGCGCGCGGCGCCGTCCAGCGCGCGGCGCGCCCAGCGGCGCAGCCGCCAGCGGGGCAGGCGCGGCTCGGCCACGCCGTATTGCACCGACAGCGACAGCTCAGGACTCATTCTCGGCGGCCCGATCGTAAGCGTCGACAATGCGCGCCACCAGCGGGTGGCGCACCACATCGCGGCTGGTGAAGCGCGTGGTGGCAATGCCCTGCACGTCTTCGAGCACTCCCACCGCGTGCGCCAGGCCGCTTTGCTGCCCGCGCGGCAGGTCGACCTGGGATGGGTCGCCCGTAATGACCGCCTTGCTGCCGAAGCCGATGCGGGTCAGGAACATTTTCATTTGTTCCGGCGTGGTGTTCTGGGCTTCGTCCAGGATCACGAACGCATGGTTAAGCGTGCGCCCGCGCATGTAGGCCAGCGGCGCGATCTCGATGGTCTGCTTCTCGAACAGGCGCTGGACCTTGTCGAAGCCCATCAGGTCGTACAGCGCATCGTATAGCGGCCGCAGATAGGGGTCGACCTTCTGCGCCAGGTCGCCGGGCAAGAAGCCCAGCCGTTCGCCAGCCTCGACCGCGGGCCGCGTCAGCACCAGCCGCTGCACCGAATCGCGCTCCATGGCGTCGATGGCGCAGGCCACCGCCAGCCAGGTCTTGCCGGTACCGGCGGGCCCGATTCCGAAAGTGATGTCGTGCTTGAGGATGTTGGTCAGGTAATCGTGCTGGCGCGGTGTGCGCGGACGCAGGTCGCTGCGCCGGGTGCGCAGCACGATGCCGTCTTCACCGTTGCCCTCGGCCGGGGGCAGGGCGGCCGGATCGATGCCGCGCGGATCGGCGGGGGCGGCCTCGGTGCGGCCCACGCCCATTTCCACCAGGCCAAGCTGGATGTCGTCGACCGATAGGGCGCGGTGCACGGCCTGCTCATGAAAGCGCCGCAAGGCCCGGCCGGCCAGTTCGGAACGTTCGCCTTCCAGTGTGACGCGGCTGCCGCGCCGAGCCAGGGTGACGCCCATGCCGTCGGCCAATTGGCGCAGGTTCTCGTCCAGCGGACCGCACAGATTGGCCAGATGGGTATTGTCGCCTTCCAGGTTGATGATGGTGGGCATGGTGCGGCGGGAACGATTGCGGGATGCGGTCATGCGTTGCCTTGTGCTGGGCCGTCGACGTCCGCCACGCGGGCGCGCAGCGAATTGGGGTAGGCCTCGGTGATGGTCACGTCGACCATTTGCCCGATCAGCCGCGCCGGGGCGGGAAAGTTGACGATACGGTTGTTCTCGGTGCGGCCCATCAGTTCGTTGGGGTCGCGCCGCGACGGACCTTCGACCAGCAGGCGCTGGCGGGTGCCGACCATGGCCTGGGCGATGTCGGCGGCCTGCCGGTTGATCAGGGCCTGTAACTGCTGCAGGCGGCGCAGCTTGACGTCTTGCGCGGTGTCGTCGGCCAGGTCGGCCGCCGGCGTGCCGGGGCGGCGCGAATAGACGAACGAGAACGAAGTGTCGAAACCCACGTCTTCGATCAGCTTGAGGGTTTTCTGGAAGTCTTCCTCGGTTTCGCCGGGAAAGCCCACGATGAAGTCGGACGACAGCGTCAGCCCCGGGCGCGCGGCGCGCAGGCGCCGCACCACCGACTTGAATTCCAGCGTCGTGTAGCCGCGCTTCATGGCCGCCAGCACGCGGTCGCTGCCGGCCTGCACGGGCAGGTGCAGGAACGACACCAGCTTGGGCAGGCGCGCATAGGCCTCGACCATGCGCTGGGTCATTTCCTTGGGATGCGAGGTGGTGTAGCGGATGCGCTCGATGCCGGGGATTTCATGCACGTATTCCAGCAGCATGGCGAAATCGGCGATCTCGCCGCTGCCGCCCATGGCGCCGCGGTAGGCGTTGACGTTCTGTCCGAGCAGGGTCACTTCCTTGACGCCCTGGTCGGCCAGGTCGGCCGCCGGCGTGCCGGGGCGGCGCGAA
>DASPIV010000764.1:0-3538 GCA_035628955.1 Bordetella sp. | reverse complement strand
CCTATAACCGCCAGGCCACCGAGCAGCCGCGGCTGACCTGGGCAAACTGGCGCAGCGTGCTGGCCGGCGAGCTATACACGGCGGACCGCTAGCGGCAATGCGGCGCTGCAGCGTGACACCACCGTGGATTTCTGTATTCTGAATACTGAAACCCACGGAAACCCGCCATGCTCAAGCCCCTGCCCGCCGCGAACGACCTGGCCCACACGGTATATACGCAATTGCGGGAAGCCGTCATTGGGGGGCATCTTGCCCCCGGCCTCAGGCTGGGCCAGGAAGAGCTTGCCGCGCGCTTCGGCATTTCGCGCCAGCCTGTGCTGCAGGCCCTGGCCCACTTGGAACGCGATGGGTTGGCCATACGGGCCGACGGGCGCGGCACATTGCAGGTGGCGCCGCTCGATCCGCAATTGGTTGCCGAGTTCTATCAGTTGCGCGCCGAAGTCGATGCGCTGGCGGCTCGGCTTGCCGCCCGGCGCGTGGCGGCCGGCGCCACGCCGCCACTGCCCGCCGCGCTGATCGAGCGCGGCATGGCGGCGCTGCGGCGCGGCCGCATGCCGGCCCTGATCGCCGCCGATACGCAATTGCACCATGCCATCTACGACGCGTCGGCCAATCGGCTGCTTGCCTCGGTAATGCAGCCGCAATGGGGCCACCTGGAACGCGTGATGTGCGCCGTATCCGAACCCGCGGCGGTCCGGGCGGGGCTGTGGGACGAACACATTGAAATCGTCGCCGCGATCAATGCCGGCGACGACGAGCGCGCGGCTACCTTGTCGCGCGTACATGCCGAACGTGCCGCGGCGGGGCTCATTCCCCGCCTGCGGGCGGCGCAGCGCGCCTGAAGCGCGTTGCCCCCCTCAACCGGCGCGCGACGCCGGACACACCAGAGCCGGCTCCAGCCGGCCCCTACCCGGAGACGACAGTGCAACTGACTCAAGCGCAATGCCAGCAATTCGACCGGGACGGGTATCTGTTCTTTCCCGCCCTGTTTTCGCCGCAGGAAATCGCCACGCTCACCGACGAAGTGCCGCGCCTTTATGCGCAGGAACGGCCCGAGAACGTGCGCGAAAAGAATGGCGGCGCCGTGCGGACCAACTTCGCGGCCCATCTGTACAGCGCACCCTTCGCACGCCTGGCGCGGCATCCCCGCATGGTGCGTCCCGTGGAGCAACTGTTCGATGAACCGGTGTACATGCACCAGTTCAAGATCAACGGCAAGAACGCGTTCGACGGCGACGTGTGGCAGTGGCACCAGGACTACGGCACCTGGTTGAACGACGACCTGATGCCCACCCCGCGGGCCATGAACGTGGCGATTTTCCTGGACGAGGTCAACGAGCACAACGGCCCGCTGATGTTCATTCCCGGCAGCCACCGCCTGGGCGTGCTCGAGGCTGGGCACGACACGACGACCACCAGCTATCCGCTATGGACGATCAACAGCGACAACATCCGTGCGCTGGTAGAGAGCGCCGGCGGCCGCGACGGCGGCATCGTCGCGCCGAAAGGGCCGGCCGGATCGATGCTGCTGTTTCATTCTTGCCTGGTGCATGCGTCATCGTCGAACCTCAGCCCCTGGAACCGCGTGAGCGTCTATCTGAGCCTGTGCACGGTGTCGAACCATATCCGGCGTTTCAAGCGCGTGGAATGGATTGCGCACAGGGATTTCACCCCCATCGACTGCCTGCCCGACGACTGCCTGCAAAAGGACTATGCTGTGGAACTGCCATGGAAAAATGGCACGCCGGCCGAGGCGGCACTGACCTCGCTCGAACGCCTGCAGGAGACCGCCCAATGAATCTGCACCGCCTGCTCAAGCAGCGCCAGGCCGACCACAAACCCTTGCGCGTGGCGCTGGTGGGCGCCGGCAAGTTCGGTTCGATGTTCCTTAGCCAGGCGCGGCGCACGCCGGGTATCCAGTTGGTGGCCGTGGCCGACCTGCAGCCCGATCGGGCGCGTGCTGCCCTGACCCGGGTGGGATGGCCGGCCGACGCACTGCGGGCCGCCAGCCCGCAAGACGCGGTGCGCTCGGGCCGGGTGTATTTCAGCGACGATGCGGCGGCGGTGATCGCCAGCCCCGAGGTCGAGATCGTGATCGACGCCACCGGCCAGCCGGCGGCGGGCATTGCGCATGTGCTGGCCTGCTGCGAATACGGCAAGCACATCATCATGGTCAACGTCGAGGCCGATGCACTGGCCGGCCCCCTGATGGCGCGCCGGGCCCGCGAAGCCGGCATCGTCTATTCGCTGGCCTATGGCGACCAACCCGCCTTGATCTGCGAAATGGTCGACTGGGCGCGCGCCAGCGGCTTCGAAGTGATTGCCGCCGGCAAAGGCACCAAGTACCTGCCCGAGTTCCACACATCCACCCCGGACACCGTGTGGCCTTACTACGGCTTCACCGACGAAATGGTGGCGGCGGGCGACTTCAACGCGCAGATGTTCAACAGTTTTCTGGACGGCACCAAGAGCGCCATCGAAATGGCGGCGGTGGCTAATGCCACCGGCCTGATGCCGGCGCCGTCGGGACTGCATTTTCCACCCTGCGGCGTGGACGACCTGGCCCGCGTGCTGCGCCCGCGCGAAGACGGCGGCATGCTGCACCATCGCGGCCAGGTCGAAGTGATTTCATCGCTGGAACGCGACGGGCGGCCGGTATTCCGCGACTTGCGCTGGGGCGTATACGTCACCCTGGCGGCCGACAGCGACTATGTGAGGCGCTGCTTCAAGGAATATGGCCTGATCACCGACCCCAGCGGCAACTATGCCGCCATGTACAAGCCCTATCACCTGATCGGCCTGGAACTGGGCATCAGCGTGGCCAGCGTGGGCCTGCGGCGCGAACCCACCGGTTCGCCCACGGGCTGGCACGGCGACGTGGTGGCCACGGCCAAGCGCGACCTGGCCGCGGGGCAGGAACTCGACGGCGAAGGCGGCTATACCGTGTACGGCAAGCTGGTGCCGGCGCGCGATTCAGTGGCCGACGGCTATTTGCCGCTGGGCCTGGCGCACAAGGTGAAGCTGAAGAACCCGGTGCGCCAGTCTCAGGCCATACGCTGGCACGACGTCGAATACGACGACCAGGCGCCCGCGGTGCAGTTTCGCCGCGAGATGGAGCAATCGTTCGCCTGAGCGCGGCACGTGCCTTGGCGGGTGCGAGCGAAGCAGGTGTCTGACACCCAAGAAGTTCAGATGGTGAAACTCCACTGCCCTGCGCTATGGGCACGACAGGGGTACGCCGATATGCTGGTCTCCGAGACAACCGGCCCGCGTTCGATACAAAAAATATAACGAGCGCTTTCTGCCGGCCCCACCCAAGGAGACCAAGATGAAACGTATCCACATGCTGGCCGCCTGCCTGGGCGCTGCATTGCTGGCCGGGCTTGCGCCTGCGGCCGCACAGGCCGACAGTTACCCTGACCGTCCGCTGAAAATCGTGGTGGCGTATCCCCCGGGCCAGAGCACCGATATCGCCACGCGTTATTTCGCCGGCAAGCTGTCGGCTGCGCTAGGCCAGCCTGTGGTGGTGGAGAATCGC
>DASPIV010000763.1:0-5311 GCA_035628955.1 Bordetella sp. | reverse complement strand
GCCCATCAGCAAACCCAGCGCGCCGGCACCCAGGGCGCCGCCGCCCAGGCCCGTCAGGAAAGACGAGCCGCCGCCCGACGTGGCCGATTGCACGCGCGAGGAAGCATCGCGGGCCAGGCCCTGGCCGGATTGCAGTAATTGGTCGAGTAATTGGCGGGCGCTCATGGAGGCTCCTGTCAAGAATACGGAACCTGATCTGACCGCGCAGCCGGCCAAGAGTTCGGTTCATTGTCAGCAACCAGCTGTGTCCGGGAAATGCTACAAAGAGCGGGCGGCCCGCGGGGCCGCTTTGCCGGAGACCGCCGATGACCATACGCGTACGCCAGAATGCCCCCCGAACGCTGCAGTTCACCGCCACGGCCGAAGGGCATGAGCTTCCGCTCGATATGCCGCAGCCGCAAGGCGCCGGGCCGGATCCGCACGATTATTTCGATACTTCGCTGGGCGGCTGCAAGGCCATGACGGTGATGCTGTACGCGCAGCGCAAGGAAATCCCGCTGGAATCGGTCGATGTGGACGTGGTGCGCGATGCCGGCGAAGAGCGCAAGGGCATCTATCGCCTGACCGCCAAGCTGACGCTGCACGGCGAGCTCACCGACGCGCAGATCGACGAGCTTTTTGCGGTTGCCGAGAAGTGCCCGTTGCACAAATTGATGACCGCCGTCGACGTGCAAGTGTCGACGCTGATCGTGCGCCCGGCCTGAGGGCGGGCGGCCCGCCGCTGGCGGGCCGGGGCAGCCTATTCCATGCCTGCCGTGACAGTCGAGAAGCCCGAGTCGACGTGGGTGATTTCACCGGTGACGCCGGCGGCCAGGTCGGACAACAGGAAGGCAGCCACGTTGCCTACTTCTTCGATGGTGACGTTGCGGCGCAGCGGAGCGTGGCTTTCGACGAACTTCAGGATCGCCGAAAAATCCTTGATGCCGCTGGCCGCCAGGGTCTTGATGGGGCCGGCCGAAATGCCGTTGGCGCGGATGCCGCGCGGGCCCAGGGCCGAGGCCAGGTAGCGCACGCTGGCTTCCAGCGATGCCTTGGCCAGGCCCATGGTGTTGTAGTTGGGCACGACACGCTCGGCACCCAGGTAGGTCAGGGTCAGCACCGACGCTTTGCGGCCTTCCATCAGGGGCAGCGCCGCCTTGGCCATGGCGGGGAAGCTGTAGGCCGAGATGTCGTGGGCAATGCGGAAGTTCTCGCGCGACAGGCCGTCGAGGAAATTGCCGGCAATGGCTTCGCGCGGTGCGAAGCCGATGGAATGCACCAGGCCGTCCAGGCCATCCCAGCGCTTGCCCAGTTCGGCGAACGCATCTTCGATCTGGCTGTCTTCGGCCACGTCACAGGGCAGCACGACATCGCTGCCGAATTCGGCGGCGAATTCGGTCACGCGGTCTTTGAAGCGGTCACCCACATAGGTGAAAGCCAGTTCGGCTCCCTGATGGTGGCAGGCTTGGGCAATGCCGTAGGCGATGGAACGGTTGGAAAGCACCCCGGTAACCAGGATGCGCTTGCCGGCGAGAAAACCCATGTGTCGTGTCCTTAGAATTCCGTGCGGAAGACCATTATTCTAGAGCGTATCCGGACTGGCGCCGGGCGCCGCCAGGCACCCGGCCCGGCTAGCCGCGCGCGCCGGTACCCGGAACGCGCAACTGCGAGCCGATTTTAAGGTTATTGCCCTTCAGGTTATTGAGCGCGCGCAGCGTATCGACCGAGGTGCCGTAACGCTTGGCCAGGCCGAACAACGTGTCGCCGGAACGAACCTTGTGGGTGCGCACGTTGGCGCGGCGGCTGTTGCGCGTGGCGGGGGTGGCTCGCGAAGGCGCCGATTCAAGCGCGCCCGAGGGCGTTTCCAGCGACGCCAGTTGCACGCCGCCCTGTGCGCTGTTGGGCACCAGCAGGGTGCTGCCGCTGGCCACCTTGCGGCGGCTCGATACGTCGTTGGCGCGGCGCAGCTCGGCTTCCGACACGCCAAAACGCTTGGCGATCGACGCATACGATTCGCCGCGCCGCGGTTGGTAGACCTTCCAGGAGCTCAGGTCGCCTTTGTAGGCCAGCAGGTTGGCGTTGAAGGTATCGACCCGGTCGGTGGGCAACAGCAGGGTGGGCTGATGCTCGCCGCGGATTATCGGCCGGTTGAACGAGGGGTTCAGGGCCTTGAATTCTTCGAGCGGCATTTCGGCCAGCCGTGCCGCGACTTCCAGGTCGATATCGCGGTTCTTGCGCACCATGGCGAAATAGGGCGAATTCTCGACGGGGGGCAGCACTACCGCATATTTGCGCGGGTTGGCAATGATGTTCTTGATGGCCTGCAGCTTGGGCACGTAATTGCGCGTTTCCTCGGGCATGTCCAGCGACAGGTAGTCGGAGGGCTGGCCGGCCGCCTCGTTCCTGGCGATGGCGCGCTGCACCGACCCCTCGCCCCAGTTGTACGAGGCCAGGGCCAGGTACCAGTCGCCCTGCATCTCGAACAGCTTTTCCAGGTAGTCGAGCGCGGCGTAGGTCGACGCAATGGGGTCGCGGCGCTCGTCGCGCCACCAGTCCTGCTTCAGGTTGAAGTACTGGCCGGTGGTCGGCACGAACTGCCACAGGCCCGATGCTTGCGAGCGTGACAGCGCCGTGGGGTTGTAGGCGCTTTCCACGAAGGGCAGCAGGGCCAGTTCGGTGGGCAGGCCGCGCCTGTTGATTTCATCGACGATGAAATACAGGTACTTGCCGGCGCGTTCGGCCATGCGCTGCACCGATTCGGGGTGCGCCGCGTAGTAGTCGGTCCATTCCTGGGCCAGTTCGGTATTCAGGTTGGGAATCGCGAAGCCGCGCCGGATGCGGTCCCAGGCATCGACGGGGGGATGGGTGAGATCGACGGTGCGGGAAGTGTCTTTGGCAAGGTGCGACGACTGCTGCTTGGCGGTATCGGCGGTCTGTGCCGGTTGGCGCGTGGTGCCGGCGCAACCGGCGAGCATGGCGAGAACTAGGGGCAGCAGGAGTCGTAGCAGAGTCATCGATGGGGGGTCACTTGAAATCGTTCTTCCATTCACGCAAGGCTGCAAAAATGGCCACGGGCGTGTCGAGAACACGTCCGGACCGGACCGCAGCAGCCTGGGCAACTTCGGCTTGCCGTGTACGCAAGAATGGATTGGTGTCCTGTTCCAGCCGCAAGGTGGACGGCAGGGTGGGACGGCCTTGCTCGCGTAACTGCTGGGCCCGCTGATACCACTGTTGCAGGGTGCGGTTGGCGGGTTCAACCGCCATGGCCCAGCGCAAGTTGGCTAGAGTGTACTCGTGTGCACAGCAAACCTGTGTATCGGGCGGTAAAGCAGCGAACTTTTCCAGCGACGCATGCATTTGCGCCGGGGTACCCTCGAACAGCCGCCCGCAGCCGCCGGCGAACAGGGTGTCACCGCAGAACAGCAGCGGGGCCTGGCCCGCGGCGCGGCCATGGTAGGCGATATGGCCGGCGGTGTGGCCGGGTACGTCCAGTACCGACAGGTCCAGGTCGAGCTCGGGCAACTGCACGCGGCCGCCTTCGGCCAGGGCGATGTCGCAGTGCGGCAGGCGCTCGTGCGCCGGGCCATAAACTGTGGCCGACGCATGCTGCAGCAATTCCAGCACCCCGCCCACATGGTCGGCGTGATGATGGGTGAGTAGAATGGCGCGCAACTGCAGCCCGCGCTGCGCCAGCAGGTCGAGTACCGGGCCGGCCTGGCCCGGGTCGACCACGGCGGCCAGGCCACCGCGCACGATGGCCCAGATATAGTTGTCGGAAAAAGCCGGTAGCGGCAGAACGGCGCCGTCGCCGTCAGGGGCTGGCAGGGTTTGCATCATTTCAGGAATGTCGACTTGACCGAAGAAACTCCGCCGATTGTAGAACTGGCCGAATGGTTCCAGACGCCGCCGGGCGAATATGTCCTGGCCTGGGAACGTGCGCAGTTCGACGCCATGGTGGCGGATGTCTTCGGATATTACGCCTGGCAGGTCGGGTTGGCCGAGATCAATTTTCTACAGGCCAACCGCATGCCGTTCAAGGGCTGGGTGGGCTCGCAAATGCCCACGCCCGAGCAGGCCGCGCAGTGGCAGGGCTGCGTGGTGGCGCGGCCAGATGCCTTGCCGTTCGAATCGCAAAGCCTCGATTTGCTGGTGCTGCCGCACGCCTTCGAATGCACCGACGCCCCGCATGCAGTCCTGCGCGAGGCCGAGCGCGTGCTAGTGCCCGAGGGCCGGCTGGTGATCTCGGGCTTCAACCCCTGGAGCCTCTGGGGCGCCCGCAACCGCATGCCCGCCATGGAGCAGTGGCTGCCGCACCCGCCCTCGGCTCAGGTATCCTTGCCGCGCCTGAAAGACTGGCTGAAGCTGCTGTCGTTCAATGTCGGGCCCGGCCGCTTCGGCTGCTACAGCCCCGCATGCCGCAGCGAAAAGTGGCTGCAGCGCTGGCATTTCATGGAGGGCTACGGCCGCCGCTGGTGGCCGTTGGGCGGGGCGGTCTATGTCGTGTCGGCCGTCAAGCGGGTGGCCGGCATGCGGCTGATCGGCCCGGCCTGGAAGAAATCGCGGCGCAAGCGCGCCCGCGCGGCATCGGTGGCGGTCAACCGCCAGGCCGGGTCGGGCGAAACCTGAAGGCGGCCGGCGCCGTGCCGGCATGCCTGTTTCATACCAAGAAGATGCAAATAGATAGCAACCAAGATGGCCAGCAAGTCGAGATGTGGACCGACGGTGCCTGCAAGGGCAATCCGGGGCCGGGCGGCTGGGGCGTACTGATGCGTGCCGGCGCTCATGAAAAAACCCTGCATGGCGGCGAGGCCGGAACCACCAACAACCGCATGGAATTGCTGGCGGTGATCGAGGGCCTGCGCACGCTGAAGCGGCCCTGCAAAGTGCTCATTCATACCGACTCGCAGTACGTAATGAAAGGCATGACCGAGTGGCTGGCCAATTGGAAGCGGCGCGGCTGGCTGACGGCCGACAAGAAGCCCGTCAAGAACGCCGAGCTGTGGCAAGCGCTGGATGAACAGGTGGCGCGCCATCAGGTGGCCTGGCGCTGGGTGCGCGGCCATGCCGGCGACCCAGGCAATGAACGCGCCGACGCCCTGGCGAACCTGGGCGTCGACAGCCTGCGCAAACGCTAGGGGGCGTCCCGGCGGCGGGCACCGCAGGGGCCGCCAGATGTCTGGCTCCCGCAGGGGTGCCTGGCACTTGGCAATAACCGGCACCCGACCCGCACTGGGGAATACCCGGAAACTGTCCGGCCCGGCATACCGGCTGGCAGGTATTTGTGCCAGTATGTAAGAGCCTGGTGCTACAGTGCCATGCCACTTCCTTGTTT
>DASPIV010000762.1:0-2125 GCA_035628955.1 Bordetella sp. | reverse complement strand
ACACCTGGTTCGACCTCCGGTTCATACCTCAGCAAAAGAATTCGCTCATTACTCCGCCGGGCGTTCGAATGCGCGCCGCAGCATATCGATGGGTACCGGAAAAACGATGGTCGAAGTCTTGTCCCCGGCAATGTCGTACAGGGTGGACAGATAGCGCAGTTGCATGGCCTCTGGCGTGCTGGCCAGGATCCGTGCCGCATCCACCAGTTTCTCGGCGGCCTGCTGTTCGCCTTCGGCGTTGATGATGCGCGCGCGGCGGTTACGTTCGGCTTCGGCCTGGCGGGCAATGGCGCGCACCATGCTTTCGTCGATGTCCACGTGCTTGATTTCCACCGTGGCCACCTTGATGCCCCAATCTTCCGTTTGCCGGTCCAGGATCTCGCGCAGGTCGGCGTTGAGTTTGTCGCGTTCGGAAAGCATTTCGTCCAGGTCGTGCTTGCCCAGCACCGAGCGCAGCGTGGTTTGCGCCAGTTGGCTGGTCGCGTCCATGTAGCGCTCGACCTGGATTACCGCACGGTCGGCGTCTACGACGCGGAAATACAGTACCGCATTTACTTTTACCGACACGTTGTCGCGCGAAATAATGTCCTGCGTGGGAATATCCATCACCACGGTACGCAGGTCGACACGCACCATCTGCTGCACTACCGGGATCAGGATGATCAAGCCTGGGCCTTTTACGCCGGTGTAGCGGCCCAGTGTGAAGACGACGCCGCGCTCGTATTCGCGCAGTACGCGGATCATGGCGACAACCAGCAACACCAGCAGTGCCGCGACGATGAGATAGGCAATCAGGGTCATGGGGATTCCTCTTGGGTAGGGGCCAAAGCGCGTACCACCAGCACCAGGCCCTGGCGCGATTCGATTACCGCGGGCTGGCCGGGCGCCAGGTACCTATCGGAACGCGCCTGCCAGGTCTCGCCGCCGGCGCGCACCAGGCCGCCATGTCCCTGCCACGACAGGACGACGACATGTTGGCCGGCATGAGTGCTGCCGCCGGCAATCACGCGCCGGCGCTGCGCGCGCAGCGCCGCGAAGAAAATCAGGAACAGCAGCAACGCACTGGCGGCCGCCGCCCCGATGACCAGCGGCACGGACAATGAGAAGTCTGTCGCCTGGCTGTCATACAGGAACAGCGAGCCGAAGGCGAACAATGCCACGCCGGCGGCTCCCAGCAGGCCCAGGGTGGGCGTGAACGCCTCGGCTGCCATCAGCGCGATACCCAGCACCACCAGGCCCAGGCCGGCATAGCTGACGGGCAGCATGTTCAAGGCGAACAGGGCGGTGACCAGCGCCACGGCACCCAGCGCGCCGGGCAGCACGATGCCGGGGTTCATCATCTCGAACAGAATGCCATAGATGCCCAGCAGCAACAGGATGTAGGCGATGTTGGGGTCGGTGATGACGGCCAGCACGCGGGTGCGCCAGTCTGGTTCCAGTTCGACCAGGGTGGCATCGCGGGTTGCCAGCGTAATGGCCGAGGCATTGGCCCGTACTTCGCGGCCGTGCACCTGGTTCAGCAGGTCTTGGGTGTCGTCGGCCACCAGGTCGACCACACGCTGCTGCTGCGCCTCGCGGGCGGCCAGGCTGGCGGCGCCGCGTACCGATTCTTCGGCCCATCGTGCATTGCGGCCGCGCATTTCGGCCAGGCTGCGGATAAAGGCCGCAGCATCGTTCACGGCTTTGCGCTCGTGGGCGCCGGACCCCGGGGGCGCCGCTGGCTCGGCATCGGCGGGTTCGCCCGGCTTGCGGTTCGGGGCGTCGTCGGAAGGGTCGCCGTTTCCCATTTGTACTGGCGTGGCGGCTCCGATATTGGTGCCTGGCGCCATGGCGGCGACATGGCATGCATAGAGGATATACGTGCCAGCGCTGGCCGCGCGGGCGCCGCCGGGCGCCACGTAGCCGATCACCGGTACGGGCGACGCAATGATGGCGCGCACGATATCGCGCGTGGATGAAACCAGGCCGCCGGGGGTATCGATGCGCAATACGACCGCGGCGGCCCGGCGCGCGTCGGCCTCGACCAGGCCACGCCGCAGGTATTCAGTGGTAGCGGGCCCCAGCGCGCCCTGCAGTTGCAGCAGCACCACCGGAGCCGCCTGGCCGGATGTTGCCGCTGGCGCCT
>DASPIV010000761.1:0-2008 GCA_035628955.1 Bordetella sp. | reverse complement strand
GGTGCCGAATGCGTCCGGGGCGGTGAACTTGGCGACAATGCCGGTGGTTTCCAGTGTGGCAATGACCTCGGGATCCTGCACCGCCTTGCGCACGGCCTCGGTCAGTACCCGCATGGCTTCGGGCGGCGTGCCGGCGGGCGCCAGCAGCACGAAGGCGTTGTCGGCCTTCAGGTCGTAGCCCAGTTCGGCCATGGTGGGTACATCGGGCAATTGCGGCACGCGGCTGCTGGCTGCGGTTGCCAGTGCCGTGAGCTTGCCCACGCGCACATGGGGCAGCACCGACGACACACTGTCGAACATGATGCTGGTTTCGCCCCCGATCAGGCCGGGAATGGCTTCGGAACTGCCTTTATAGGGCACGTGGGTGGCCGCTGCGTCCGCCGCCGCCAGGAACACCGCCGACTCGATGTGCGACAGCGAACCGGCGCCTTGCGAGGCGTAGTTGTAGTGGTCGGGGCGGCTTTTCAGCAAGGCCACCAGGCTCTTGACGTCTTTCACGCCCAGCGTTGCGGGTACCACCAGCACGTGAGGCGCATCGGCAATGCCGGCCACGATGGCGAAATCGCGCTCGATGTCGGGCAGGTCTTTATAGGTGACGGTGGCGATTGCCGTGCCGGCCACAGGCACCAGGCCAATGGTGTAGCCGTCGGGCGCCGAGCTGGCCAGGCTGCGAAAGCCGATGGTGGCCGCGGCGCCGGGCTTGTTCTCGACTACGACCTGCTGATTCAGTGTCTGGGCCATGTGGCGGGCAATGGCGCGCGCCGACGTGTCGCCGGCGCCGCCCGGTGGGGCGGGTACCAGCAGGTGGATGGGCTTTACGGGAAAGCTGGCCTGCGCGTGAGCCGGCAACATGGCGGCCGACAGCCCCAGCCCCAGCAAGCATTGAAATATTCCGCGCAAAACACGGGTACTGCCGGCCTGCCTGATCATAGACTCGCTCCTGGGCGCAGAGGCCATGCCGGCTACCGGTACCGAGCCGATTCTCTATGGGCCTCGCGAGCTCATCATATCGGGCATTTCGTTGCTACGTCAACTACATGGCGGCCGCCCGTCCCGGTCAACGGTCGCGGCCGCCCCGGTTGCCGTGTTCGCCACCGCCCGGGCGCGCGCCGCCCGCGCCGCGGTCCGGACGAGCACTGTCGCGGCGCGTGTCGCGCTGGGCCTGCTGCTGGCGCCGCGTATCGCTTTGGCGGCGCATGGCATCCTGTTGTTGGCGTGCCTGTTGCTGGCGGGCTTGTTGTTGATGCGACTGTTGCCGGCGTTCCGCGCTTTGTTGCTGCCGTTGCTGCTGCCGTTGTTCGGGCTGTTGCCGCTGGCGCGCCGGCGCTTGTTGCGCCTGCCGCTGCTGGGCCTGGGGCTGCGGGCGCTCCGGCCGCTGGTCCGGCGTACGGGTACGGTCGTGCGCCGCATCGCGCTTGCGATGGTCCTGGTCCCGCGCCGCACGGTGGCGTTCATGCTGGCGCTGCACGGCCGTCTCGTGGGCGGTGGGGCGGCGCTGGATGCCGCCTTTGCCGCCGTGGTAACTGATGCGGCGGTTATCGACATGCTTGACCACCTTGCGGCTATAGACGTTGGTGATACGCGTGACGTTGATGTTGTTGACTTCCCGGTTGTAATAGAAGCGGTCGCGCTTCCAGTAGCCGCCCGCGTAGCCCCTGCCGATATAGCCATGGCCGTAATTGATACCGCCGTAATAGCCCACCTGGCGGCCCCAGTAGCCGGAGTGCCATCGGTAGGCATTACCGATGTAGGCCCAGTAGCCAGGTGTCCACAGCGCGCCCGCGTAGGGCGGCAATACCCACGCGCCCGGCACCCAGTAATAGCCGCCATGGCTCACGGCCCAATAGCCGGGCGTCCAGATGTAGCCGGGGCCTGGAATCATGGGTTGGCTGTAGGCGGGGAAGGGGGGTGGCGGCTCGTTCCAGGCATTGACCCCGATACTGATGGAAACATCGGCCAGGGCAGGCCGTGGCGCGGCGGCGGTAGCCAGCAGCGCGCCAGCGGCCAG
>DASPIV010000760.1:0-2932 GCA_035628955.1 Bordetella sp. | reverse complement strand
TCGTCACTTGCGCGACGGTGGCCGGGATCAGGATCAGGCCGGGGATGTCGTTCTCGCCCACATGGCCGGCACACTCGAAACCGTCGATGGACACGATATCCACGCCGATGTCCTGCGCCTTGCGGGCATGGCGCGGCATGGTGCATTTGTGGATGACCCGCACGCCGGCCGCCTTCAGCGCCGGCATGTGTTCGTGCGGGTTGTTGCCGGCCGTCTCCACGACCTTGACGCCCGACTCGATTATGGCGTCGCGGTACTCGACGTACGGCACGGGCTTGAGCGTGGGCAGGAAAGTCAGGTTCACGCCGAAAGGGCGGTCCGTCATGTCGCGCACCCGGGCGATTTCGCGCCGGAGCGCTTCCGGACTGGGCTGGGTCAGCGCCGTCAGGATGCCCAGGGCGCCCGCGTTCGAGACCGCCGCGACCAGTTCGGCGCGGGCAACCCACTGCATGCCTCCTTGCACGATGGGGTGCTCGATGCCGAGCATGCGGGTAACTGCGGTTTGCAACTTATTCTCCTTGCGTTGCGGGTTGGCGGTACACCGACCAGTCTGCCGCCAGCGTCAGCGGGGCGCCGGTAACTGCCTGCAGGGCCCGCAGGGTCCAGCCCTCGGCCAGGCGCCTTACGACCAGCCCGGCCCCGGTGATGTCGATCACCGCCAGGTCGGTATAGACGCGGTCGACGCAATTCGGCGCGGTCAATGGATAACTGCACTGTTCCAGGATGCGCGGCAGGCCTTCCTTTGTGCAGTGCTCCATCAGCACCCACACTTTTTCGGCCCCCGCGGCCAGATCCATGGCACCGCCCACGCCGGGAATCTGGTTCGGCGCATCGACCGTCCAGTTGGCCAGGTCGCCATTGGCCGCCACCTGGAAAGCGCCCAGGCAGGCGATCTGGATGTGCCCGCCGCGGATCATCAAAAACGATTCGCTGTGGCTGAATACCGACGCCCCCGGCAGCAAGGTCACCGGAAACTTGCCGGCATTGATGACGTCGTAGTCCTCTTCGCCGGGCGCCGGGGCCGGCCCCAACCCCAGCAGCCCTTGCTCGCTGTGCAGCATGAGTTCACGGCCGGGCGGCACGTAATCGGCGATCAGAGTGGGCAGCCCGATGCCGAGATTCACGCAGGCACCATCCGGAATATCGTGGGCGGCAACGCGTGCGATGTCCTGACGGCTAAGCCTTGCGCTCATTGGCCACCTCCACTAGACGATCCACAAAAACCCCCGGGGTAATGATGTGTTCCGGGTCGAGCGTGCCCAGCGGCACGATTTCGCGCACCTGCGCAACCACCAGCTTGGCCGCGCCGGCCATCACCGGGTTGTTGATGCGGGCGCCGCGGTGATAGACCAGGTTGCCCCAGCGGTCGCCGCGCAGGCCCTTGAGCAAAGCCACGTCGCCCTTGATGGGAGCTTCCAGGACGTAAGTCTGTCCGTCGATGACGCGGGTTTCCTTGCCCTCGGCCAGGCGCGTGCCGGCGGCGGTGCGGGTGAAAAAGCCGCCTATGCCCGCCGCGCCGGCGCGGATGCGTTCGGCCAGTGTGCCCTGCGGCACCAGTTCGAGCTCGATCTTGCCCGCGGCATACAACTCGTCGAAGATGGTGCGGCCCTTCAGGCCGCGCGGAAACGAACACATCACTTTGCGGATGCGGCCGGCGCTCATCAGTTCGCTGACGATATCGTCGCCCACGGTGGCGTTGTTGGCGACGATGGTCAGCCCCCTGACGCCCAGGTCCAGCAGCGCCTCCATCAGGTCCGCCGGGCGGCCCGAAGAGCCGAAGCCGCCAACCAGGATGACGGCGTCATCCGCGATGCCGGCCACAGCGTCGGCCAATGAACTTACACGCTTATCGATCACAAACTGCTCCCGGGTCAATCAAGGTCATGGCCTTTCATGTCGACGTTGCGCCGGGCCCGCTGGGCCAGGTCGCGCATCACGGGGCCGATCCGCGTGACATCGTCGACCGGATCGGCAGCGGGGCCCCGGCGCCATCCTTCCATCGCCGCCAGGTGGCCGCCGCCCAATTCGAAGATGCGGCCGGTAACGTCCTGGCTATCGGCGCTGGCCAGCCATATGACGGCCGGCGCAATCCAGCGTGGATGGCGCCCGGCGATTTCCTCGGCGGAGCGCTCGCGGATTCCCTCGGTCATGCGGGTCTGGGCGTGCGGGTTGATCGCATTGACCGTCACGCCGTAGCGCTTGAGTTCGCGCGCGGCAATGATGGTCATGGCGGCGATGCCGGCCTTGGCGGCGCCGTAGTTGATCTGGCCGATATTGCCGTACAAGCCCGACGACGAAGACGTGTTGATGATACGGGCGTTGACCGGCTCGCCGGTCAGTTTGTACTGGTCGCGCCAGTGAGCGGCTGCGTGGTGGCTGGGCGCGAACGAGCCTTTCAGGTGCACGTTGATGACGGCGTCCCATTCCTGCTCGGTCATGTTGCACAGCGTGCGGTCGCGCAGGATGCCTGCGTTGTTGATCAGGCCGTGCAGGGCGCCGAAGTGCTCGATCGCCGCATCGACCATGCGCTTGGCGCCCGCGAAGTCGGCCACATTCTCATGATTGGCGATGGCCTGGCCGCCGTCGGCAAGGATCTCGCGCGCCACCGCTTCGGCGGTGCTTTCACTGGTGTCTTCGCCCGAACGCGACACGCTCAGGTCATTCACGACGACACGGGCGCCCTGGCGGGCCAACTGCAGCGCGTACTCGCGGCCGATGCCGCGGCCGGCGCCGGTCACGATGACGACGCGGCCTTCACATAATTTGGACATGAGTCTCCTTCAATTGTGCATTGGAATCAGTCCGCATCCCGGCCGGCGGCGGCGGTAAGCGAACGCTGGAATACGGGGGGACGCTTTTCCACGAAAGCACGCACGGCTTCCTTGTGGTCGGGACTGTCGACGCACTGGATATGGCGGGCGCATTCGCGGTC
>DASPIV010000759.1:0-14294 GCA_035628955.1 Bordetella sp. | reverse complement strand
GGCGGCGCGCCTGGCCGGCGTGCGCGCGCTGGCGTGGGGTATCCGTAATTCCGGTGCGCATCTCGAGCGCAGCAGCCGCTCGGCGCGATTGGTACTGAAGCTGTGCGCGTTGCTGTCGGGCCGGCTGCCCGCCGCCATTGTGTGCGCAGCCCGTGATGCAGCCGTACGGCATGAACAGTACGGCTATCGGGCCGACCGTCTGGTGGTGATCGCCAATGGCTACGACCTGGCACGCTATCAGCCCGACCCGGCGGCGCGGCAGCGCATGCGCCAATTGTGGCAAGTGGCCGACGGCACGCCCTTGATCGGCTGCGTGGCACGCTGGGATCCGCTGAAAGACCACGCCAACTTGTTGGGGGCCGTGGCGTCGCTGGTGCAGGGCGGGCGCGATCGAGGCCTGCAATGCGCGCTGGTAGGGCGCGGGATGTCGCCGGGCAACGCCGAACTGTCCGCACTGATCGATAGCCATGGCTTGCGCGGCCGCGTCCTGCTGGCCGGGCCCAGCGACGACGTGCCCGCGGTAATGAACGCGCTGGACTTGCATGTGTTGTCGAGCTGCGCCGAAGGGTTTCCCAATGTGGTGGCCGAGGCCATGGCCTGCGGCACCCCCTGCGTGGTGACCGATGTGGGAGACGCGGGGCATATCGTCGGCACGACGGCGCCCGTCGTGCCCCCCGAACAACCCCAGGCGCTGGCGCAGGCCATAGCCGGTGCGCTGGACGACATAGCCGCGCGCGGCCGCGACGCGGTCGGCGCGCCAGGGCGGGCCCGCGTGCTGGCCGAATTCGAGCTGGCCCACATGGTGTCGGCCTATGAAGCCGTGTGGCGCCGCATTGCCGGAGCCAGCGCATGAGCCAGCGCCTGCTGTTCGTGGTGAACAACCCGGCATTTTTCCTGTCGCATCGCCTGCCATTGGCACTGGCCGCGCGGCGCGCCGGCTACGAGGTGCACGTGGCGACCATGGCTGGCGACAGCGTGCCGCAGATTACCGCGCAGGGCCTGACCCACCACGCCATTCCCATGACGCGCAGCGGTAAGCAGCCGCTGCAGGAATTGCACACCCTGTGGGCGCTGTATCGCTTGTTCAGCCGGCTGCGGCCGGCGCTGGTGCACCTGGTTACCATCAAGCCGGTGCTGTACGGCGGTATTGCCGCGCGGCTGGCGCGTGTGCCGGCCATGGTGTCGGCCATATCGGGCCTGGGCTTCGTTTTTGTCGCCAGTGGCGCGAAGGCCGCCGTGGTCAGGCGGCTGGTGGCCATGCTGTACCGTCAGGCGCTGGGGCATCGCAATAGCCGCATTGTGTTCCAGAATGCCAACGACCGCGAATTGCTGCGCGGCCTGGGTGCCGTGCGCGGCGAGCAGGCCGTGATGATACGCGGCTCTGGTGTCGACCTGGCGGCTTATCCACCCAGGGCCGAGCCGCCGTCGCCGGTTGCCGCGCTGATGGTGGCGCGCCTGCTGCGCGACAAGGGCGTGCTTGAATTCGTGGAAGCGGCCCGCGAACTGCAGCGCCGGGATGCCGGCGTGCGCATGCTGCTGGCTGGCGGTATCGACCCGGGTAATCCGGCGTCCGTGACGCAGGCGGATGTCGATGGCTGGCAACGCGAAGGTTGCATCGAAGCCCTGGGCGAACGCAGCGACGTGGCCGATTTGTACGCGGCCTCGCACATCGCGGTATTGCCTTCGTACCGGGAAGGCCTGCCCCGTTCGCTGATCGAGGCCGCGGCTTGCGGCCGGGCGGTCGTGACGACCGATGTGCCTGGGTGCCGCGATGCCATCGAGCCGGACCAGACCGGGCTGTTGGTGCCGCCGCGCGATGCGCAGGCGCTGGCCGATGCCATCGCCCGGCTGGCGGCCGATGCCGCGCTGCGGCAACGCTTGGGCCAGGCGGGACGCCGCTTGGCCGAGCGCGAATTCGATATCGAAGATGTGTGCCGCAAGCACCTGGATATTTATCGCGCCTTGCTGCGGCCCTAGCGCCGCGACAGTGAGTCGATCCAGTAGCGGGTGGACGGATCCTGGTCGCTGCCCGCATCGGCCGAGGGGCTGTCCAGTTCGCGGATGATGCGCTTGGCCAGTAGTTTGCCGAACTCAACGCCCCATTGATCGAACGGGTTGATACCCCACAACGCCCCCTGCGCGAAGACCTTGTGTTCGTACAGCGCCAGCAGCGCGCCCAGCGAGTAGGCGTCCAGGCGCGGCAACACGATCAGGTTGGATGGCCGTCCGCCGGGGTGCACGCGATGGCGCGCCAGCAATTCGGCGCGGCGCGCATCGGGTTCGTGTTCGCGGGTTTCCTGCAGCGCTTCTTCGTACGATTTACCGCGCAACAGTGCCGAGCGCTGCGCCAGGCAATTGGCGATCAGCATATTGTGGTGCCGCGTGTAGGCGTGGTCCGGCTGCTGGCACACAATGAAATCGACCGGCGCGCCAGTGGTGTCCTGGTGCAGCCACTGGAAGAACGTGTGCTGGCAATCGGTGCCCGGCATGCCCCACACCACGGGGCCAGTCGGCACGCCCACCGGTGTGCCGTCGCGCGTGGCTACCTTGCCCAGCGATTCCATCTCGAGCTGCTGGGCCCATGGCACCAGGTGCAGCAGCCGCGAATCGTAGGGAGTGATCGCCAGCGTGGCATAGCCCAGCACGCTGCGGTTGGCCAGGCCGGCCAGGGCCATTTGCAGCGGCGCGTTCTTGCGCAGCGGCGCTTGCAGAAAGTGCTGGTCCATGGCGGCCGCGCCGGCCAGCAGTTGATCGAGCGTTTCGCAGCCCAACGCCAGCGCGACGGGCAGGCCGATGGCCGACCACAGTGAATAGCGGCCGCCCACCCAGTCCCAGAAGCGGAATACCCGGTCAGGCGATATGCCGAAATCGAGGGCCGCATCGACGTTGGCGGTAATGGCCACCACGTGTTTGATGGGGTCGGCCACGCCGGCATCACGCAGCCAGTTCATGGCGACTTCGGCATTGGCCAGCGGTTCGGTAGTGGTGAAAGACTTGGAGGCGATGATGATCAGGGTGCGCCGCGGGTCGAGCTGGCCGATGGCGTCGGCCACCGCGTGCGAATCGACATTCGAGGCGAACTGGATGTTGCGATGCAGGCCGTCGTGCCGCAAGGCGCGTGTCACCATGCGCGGGCCCCAGTCGCTGCCGCCGATGCCCAGGTGCAGCACGCCGGTGTAGGCGCCCGATTGGTCGACTTCGCGCACGAAGCCGCGTACGCGTTCGCGTTCGGCCAGGATGGCCTGGGCCACTGCGGGCGGGGGGCTATCGGCCCGCAGCGCGGTATGCCAGGCCTGGCGCCGTTCGGTCCAGTTGGCTTCGCCACCGTCGTATAGCTGGGCGCGCGCCGCATCGAAATCCTGCTGGGCCAGCAGGGCTTGCGCGGCGTTGTCGAGTGCGTCGGACTGGGCCTGGGCGGTCAGGTCGATGCGCAGGCCGGCGGCTTCGATGATGCGCAGGCGGTCGCCGCTGCGGGAGGCGCTTTGTGCCGCCTGGGCGAAAGCCAGCCATGCGGGGCTGAACGGCAGGGAAGTAGGCATGTATCGTACGGGCAGATGATCAGAAAGGTAGGGCCACGCCGGGGGCAAGCCGCTGCAACTGCTGGCGGAAATCGTCCTGGATACGCGCCAACGCCTGCGGGGTGTCGGCTTCGAAGCGCAGCACGACTACCGGAGTCGTGTTCGAGGGGCGCGCCAGGCCGAAGCCGTCGGCGTATTCGGCGCGCACCCCGTCGATGGTTACCACGCGCAGCGCGCCGTCGAATTTCCCCTGGTCGCGCAAGGCCTGCACCAGCGCGAAGGGTTCGCCTTCGGCCATTTCGAGCTTGAGTTCGGGCGTGGACAAAGCCTGGGGCAGCGATTCGAGCGGCTGTGATGGATGGTCGTGGCGCGAGACGATTTCGAGCAGGCGCGCGCCGGTATACAGGCCGTCGTCGAAGCCATACCAGCGTTCCTTGAAAAAAATATGGCCGCTCATTTCGCCGGCCAGCGGCGCGCCGGTCTCGGCCAGCTTGGCCTTGACCAGCGAATGCCCGGTCTGCCACATGAGCGGCTGCCCGCCGGCCTCCCGGACGGCCAGGCCCACGTGGCGGCTGCACTTGACGTCGTAGATGATGGTGGCGCCCGGGCATCGCTGCAGCACGTCGCGCGCGAAAAGAATCAGTTGGCGGTCGGGCCAGATGATCTGGCCGGACTTGGTGACCACGCCCAGGCGGTCGCCGTCGCCGTCGAAGGCCAGGCCGATTTCGCAGTCGGTGCGGGCCAGATGGTCGATGAGATCTTGCAGGTTGTGCGGATCGGCGGGGTCGGGGTGATGGTTGGGAAAAGTGCCATCGACCTCGCAATAGAGTTCGTCGACCTCGCAACCCAGTGCGCGGAACAGTTGCGGCGCTATGGTGCCGGCCACGCCGTTGCCGCAGTCGATGGCGATCTTGAGCGGGCGCGCCAGCTTGACATCGCCAACGATGCGCGCGATGTATTCCCCGGCAAGGTCCAGTTCGCGGCGGCTGCCCCGCGTCGGCGCGTCGGGCGCACCGCCGGCCGCGGCCGTGGCGTTCATGGCGTCGCGCAGGGCCAGTACCCCCGGCCCGTACAGCGCCTTGCCGGCCATCATCATTTTGAAACCGTTGTACTGCGGCGGGTTGTGGCTGCCGGTAATGGCCACGCCCGAGCCGGTACCCTGGGTATGCGCCGCGTAGTACACCAGCGGCGTGGGCACCTGGCCGATATCGAGGGTATCGATGCCGCCGTCCAGGATGCCGTCTTGCAGTGCGCGCGCCAGTTCGGGGCTGCTGAGGCGGCCATCGCGCCCCACTACCAGGGCGCCTACCCCCTGGGCCCTGGCCTGGTCGGCCAGGCAGCGCCCCAGCGCGCGGGCAAAGCCGGCATTGAGCAGGTCGGGCACTGTGCCGCGGATGTCGTAGGCCTTGAAGACGGATTCGGGATAGCGGGCGGCGTCGTTCAAGCGGGGTTCTCCGGTAATTGGCGTGCATGGCCCAGGTGTGCCGGCGGGCGGGGCATGAGCCGAATTATCCCCGATTCCCCGGCTGGGCGGGCTCCGCCTACGCAAGTAGCGGGCCCGTCCTACAATACTCCTATCGTCAATATCGTCCGGCGTGCCCGGGCGGCTCCCTCTCGGCTACCGTCCATGACTCTATTGAACACATTGCAGTCGTTGCTGGGCCCCGCCCACGTGCTTACCGGCGCCGACGCCGAACCCTACCTGCAAGACTGGCGCCGCCGCTATCGCGGCGCCGCCCAGGCGGTGATCCGGCCCGGCTCGGCCGACGAAGTGGCCCAGGCCGTGCGCCTGTGCGCGCAGCATGGGGTGCCGGTGGTGCCGCAGGGGGGCAATACCGGCCTGTGCGGCGGCGCGACGCCCGACGGCTCGGGCCAGGCCGTGCTGCTGTCCACGGCCCGGCTGAACCGGGTACGCGCCATCGATACCGAAAACGATACCATCACGGTCGAGGCGGGCTGCATCCTGCAATCCGTGCAGCAGGCCGCCGCCGAAGCGGGGCGCCTGTTTCCGCTGAGCCTGGCCGCCGAGGGCAGTTGCACTATCGGCGGCAACCTGGCCACCAATGCCGGCGGCACGCAGGTGCTGCGCTACGGCAACGCGCGGGAACTGGCCCTGGGGCTGGAAGTGGTTACCGCCGAAGGCGATATCTGGCATGGCCTGCGGGGCCTGCGCAAGGACAACACCGGCTACGACCTGCGCGACCTGTATATCGGCAGCGAAGGGACGCTGGGTATCATCACGGCCGCCACGCTCAAGCTGTATCCGCAGCCGGTGGCTTCGTGCACGGCGCTGCTGACGCTCGATTCCATCGACGCGGCGGTCGAACTGCTGTCGCGCGCGCGGGCCGGGTTCGGCGCCGCGCTGACGGGCTTCGAATTGATGGCCGGCGACTGCCTGCAGACCGTGGTGCGCCTGTTTCCGCAGCAGCGCCTGCCCTTCGAGGGCGAGTCGGCCGATTCGCCCTGGTTTGCCTTGCTGGAATTGTCCGACAGCGAAAGCGAGGCGCATGCCCGCGAACGTTTTGAAAGCGTGCTGGGCGCGGCCATCGAGGCCGGGCTGGTCACCGACGCCGCCATTGCCGCCAGCGTGGCGCAAAGCCGGGCCATGTGGCACCTGCGCGAAAGCATTCCCCTGGCCGAGGCCGAGCAGGGCAAGGGCGTCAAGCACGACGTCTCCATTCCCATTTCGTCCATTGCTGGCTTCGTGCACAAGACCAATGCGCAATTGCAGCAGCGTTTCCCCAATGTGCGCAATGTGGTGTTCGGCCACCTGGGCGATGGCAATTTGCACTACAACGTGGCGCGTGCGCCGGGCCAGACCGAGGCCGACCTGCTGGCCTTGCAACAGGACATCTACGATATCGTGCATCGCAGTGTGCAGGAGCACGCCGGGTCGATCAGCGCCGAGCACGGCGTAGGCCAGCTCAAGCGTGACGAACTGCCGCACTACAAAAGCCCGCTGGAACTGGCCTTGATGAAGCGCGTGAAGCAGGCGCTCGACCCACACGGCCTGATGAACCCCGGCAAGGTATTGCAGGCCTGAAGTGGTGGTGGTGCGTTCATGGCCCGAATGGCCCGGCCTTGACGAAGGCGCCGCCCTGGAACTGGCTGGCTGGGTCGTCCGGATCCGGGGCCGGCTGGGCTTCGGCCGCCGCGCGGAAAGGTTCCGATGAATCCCGCGGCACGAAGCCCAGGTGCTCGGCCAGGTGGTTGTTCCACCAGCTGTCGCGGTTGGCTGATGCGCCATACACGATCGTATGGCCCACGCCGGGCGTGAACAGCGAACGGGTCACCAATCGGGTCAGGTCGTCGTAGCTGAGCCAGGTGACCAGCATGCGGCGGTCGCGCGCTTCGGGAAACGATGAGCCGATGCGCAGGCACACGGTTTCGATGCCGTAGCGATCGTAATAAAAGCGCGACAGGTTTTCGCCGAAGGCCTTGCTGATGCCATAGTAGCCATCAGGCCGCACGGGCGTGGCGGCATCCAGCACTTCGCCCTGCCGGTAGAAGCCGGTAACGTGGTTCGAACTGGCGAAGACGATGCGCCGCACGCCATGCACGCGCGCCGCCTCGTAGAGGTTGTAAGTGCCCTGGATATTGGCGGGCAGGATTTCTTCGAACGGGCGTTCGACCGACACGCCGCCCAGGTGCACGATGGCGTCGCTGCCCCGCACCAGGTCCATGACGGGTTGAGAATCCGACAGGTCGCACAGCATGACTTCTTCGCCAGGCCCGGCCGCCGGCATGGCACCGATGTCAGACAAGCGCAGGATGTCGGCGTGGGGCTTCAGGCGGTCGCGCAGCACGCTGCCCAGGCCGCCGGCAGCGCCGGTAACCAGTAAGCGGTGGCAGCGCTGGGTGTCCAGAGGCGATTCGGCAGGGATAGTCATGCAGCGATTCCAGCAAATGTGGCGGGGCGCAGCCCAGGTTGACCGGTGCGTTATCGTACAACTTGATGCCGCACCTGGGCTCGGCCATGGCGCGCGCCGATCAGCGCGCCGCCAATACCGTACCGGAAGATTCCCCGAATCCGATGCGTGGATAACCCTGTTTGTGGCAATGCGCGCGAATGATGACCTGGTCGCCGTCTTGCAGGAAGGTGCGTTGCTCGCCCCACGGCAAGTCGATGGGCGTCTTGCCGCCCTGGCTCAGTTCCAGCAGGGAGCCGGCCTGGTCCGGATCGGGGCCCGACAGGGTTCCGGTGCCCAGCAGGTCGCCCGGCTGCAGGTTGCAGCCATTGACCGTATGGTGCGCGACCAGTTGCGCAATGTTCCAGTAGGCATCGCGGAAATTGCTGGCCGACAGGTGCGCGGGAGGATGCTGCGCGGCCCGCGAGGCCTCGGTGGCCAGCAAGACTTCCATTTGCACGTCATAGGCGCCGTGTGTGCGGTTCGCGTCCGACGACAGGTACGCCAGCGGCTGCGGCTCGCCGGCCTGGCGCGTCCAGGCGGTGCGGAACGGTTCCAGCGCTTCCAGCGTGACGATCCATGGCGAAATGGTCGAGGCGAAATTCTTGGCCAGGAATGGCCCCAGCGGCTGGTATTCCCAGGCCTGGATGTCGCGCGCCGACCAGTCGTTCAGGATGCACAGCCCAAAAATGTGCTCGTCGGCCTGGTCCAGCGCGATGCGGTCGCCTTGTGCGTTGCCGGTGCCTATGAAGACGCCCAGTTCGAGTTCGTAGTCCAGCCGCTTGCACGGGCCGAACTGCGGGGCTTCGCCTTCGGCGGCGGGCCGGGTCTGGCCCACCGGACGGGGAAAGCGCTGGTCGACGCCCAGGCTGGATGCGCGGCCGTGATAGCCGATGGGCACCCATTTGTAGTTGGGCAGCAGCGGGTTGTCGGGACGGAACTGCTTGCCGACCGCGGTGGCATGATGCAGTGAGATATAGAAATCGGTGTAATCGCCGATGCGGGCCGGGGTGGTGTATTCGGCGTCGGCCTGCGCCACCAGCAGCGGCTCGATGCGCGCCTGCAGGGGTGAACCGCTGCGCAAGGCGCGCGACAGCGCCAGCCGCAGGGCGCCCCAGTGCGGGCGGCCCAGCGCCATCAAGGCGTTCAGGCTGTCGCCCGAGCAGGCGCCCAGTGCCGCGGCCGCCAGGCCGTCGAACAGGCCCAGGCCCGCCAGGGCGGGCAGGTCGACGATACGGTCGCCAATGGCCACGCCGGGGCGAAAGGCCTCTTGTGTGCCGCGGCGGCGGAATGCCGCATAGGGCAGGTTCTGTACCGGGAATCCGGTGGCGTCGTCATTGGCGCTGGCCACCCAGCTGGTCAGGGTGGCGTCGTGGGTTTCGTTCAGCTTGGTCATGGGCGGCGATCAGTGGGTGTAGGCGGGATTGAAATGCTTCTTCAGGCCCTGCCAGCATTGGTAATAGTCATCTTGCAGCTGGGCGCTGGCCAGCGCCTGCGCGGTGGGGCGAATGACGCGGCGTGTCTCGAACATGAAGGCCATCGTATCGCGGATGTAATGCGCCTGCCGGGTATCGGCGACAGAGGCTTTCTCGAACGTGCCGGCGTCGGGGCCATGGCCGCTCATGCAGTTGTGCAGGCTGGCGCCGCCGGGCGCAAAGCCTTCGGCCTTGGCATCGTAGACCCCATGGATCAAGCCCATGAACTCGCTGGCCACGTTGCGGTGGAACCAGGGCGGGCGGAACGTGTCCTGCATGGCCAGCACGCGCGGCGGGAAGATGGCGAAATCCATGTTGGCCGTGCCCGGGGTGTCCGAGGGCGCGGTCAGCACGGTAAAGATGGAAGGGTCGGGGTGGTCGAAGCTGATCGAGCCGATGGCGTTGAAATGGCGCAGGTCGTACTTGTACGGCGCATGCGTGCCGTGCCAGGCCACCACGTCGAGCGGCGAATGGTCGATCGGGGCGCGCCAGAATCCGCCCGTGAACTTGGCTATCAGCTCGAAGTTTCCTTCGACATCCTCGTACCAGGCCACCGGGGTCTGGAAGTCGCGTGCGTTGGCCAGGCAGTTCGACCCGATGGGGCCCAGCTCGGGCAGGCGCAGCGCGCTGCCGAAGTTCTCGAGCATGTAGCCGCGCGCATGGCCATCGGGCAGTTCGATGCGCAGCCGCACGCCGCGCGGAATGACGGCGATTTCCAACGGCTCGACCTCGATGACGCCCAGCTCGGTGGCCAGGCGCAGCCGCCCTTGCTGCGGCACGATCAACAGTTCGCCGTCGGCGTTGTAGAAAAAACGGCCCTGCATCGAGCGGTTGGCCGCGTACAAGTGGATGCCTACACCGCCGTGTTCGCCGGGCCCGCCGTTGCCGCCCCAGGTTTGCACCCCTTCGATGAAGTCGGTGGGTGCATCGGGGATGGGCGGCGGGCTCCAGCGCAGCTGGTTGGGCGTGACCGGCCCGGTGCCGAACTCGCTGAGCCAGCGGATGGCGCCATCGAATGGCTCGAACGGCCGATGTTGCGCGGCGGGCCTGATGCGATAGAGCCACGAGCGGCGGTTCTCGGCGCGCGGCGCGGTGAAGGCCGTGCCGGACAGTTGTTCGGCATACAAGCCGTACGGGCAGCGCTGTGGCGAATTGCGGCCCGACGGCAGGGCGCCGGGCAGGGCTTCGGTAGCCCAGTCGTTGCCGAACCCGGATTGATATTGCAAGGACATGAGGTCTCTCTCTTTGGGGCGCGCGTCTTGGGCGGCGTGTAACCGGTATTTTCGGGAAAAAGCCCGCCTATGGCTATGGGAATACAAAAATATCGACTATAAAATTCATGAATAAGCATGCCGCCCATTGCCGGACCCGCCCATGGCTGAACTACGTAATATCGATCTGAACCTGCTGGTCGTCTTTCAGCACTTGCTCGAAGATCGCAATATTTCGGCCGTGGCGCGGCGCCTGAACCTGTCGCAGCCCGCCGTCAGCAATGCCTTGCGCCGCCTGCGCACCACCCTGGGCGACGATTTGTTCGTGCGTACGCCGCAGGGCATGCAGCCCACGCCGCAGGCCGAACGGCTGGGCGGGCCGGTGGGCGAGGCCCTGGCATTGCTGTCGCATACGCTCGACGCCACGCAGGATTTCCGGCCCGCCGACAGCCAGCGGCGCTTTCGCATTGCCATGTCGGACGTGGGCGAGATTCATTTCATGCCGCGCCTGATGGAGCAGTGCACCCGCCATGCGCCCGCGATACGCATCGATTCGCTGCGCCTGGCGGGTGCCGACCTGCGCCGTGAAATGGATGCCGGCCGGGTCGATCTGGCCATCGGCGCCTTCGAGGACCTGGGCAGCGGCATCATGCAGCGTATGCTGTTTCGCCAGGGGTACGCCACCCTGTTTCGATCCGGCCACCCCACGGCCCACCAGGGCATGGGGCTGAAGGCCTTTCGCGCCGAGAACCATCTGGTCGTGTCGCGCGCGGCGCCGTACGGGCAAGTGAACCAGGCGCTGGAAAAGGCGGGCGTGGCGCTCGAGGCGAATTTCAGCGTGCCGCATTTTTCGGCGGTGCCTTATATCGTCAGCACCACGAACCTGCTGGCCACCGTGCCCCGCAAATTGGCGGCCAGTGCGGCACCATACTTCCAACTGGGCATGCTGACGCCGCCCGTACGGGTGCCGGCCCTGCAAACCAATTTGTACTGGCATCGGCGCTTTCATCGCGACTGCGGCAACCAGTGGCTGCGGTCGGTGGTGCTGGATACGTTCGCCGACGCCTCTTGAGCCGTGCAGTGGCGCTCGATGGCGCCTAGTTGTTCGGCGCCGCCAGCGCCACGGCCTCGACTTCCACTTTCAGGCCGTAGTGCAGGGGTCCGGTGGGCACGACGGCGCGTGCCGGCCGCGCCGCGCCGGCCCATTCGGCGTACACCGCATTGAAGGCCGGCCAATGGTCGACACTGTCGATATAGACCCGCACCTGCACCAGGCGAGCGATGTTGCTGCCCGCTGCCGCCAGCGTGGCGGCGACGTTGTCCAGTGCCTGGCGTGCCTGCGCCTGGAACGGCGCGTCGCGCATCGGGGTGCCGTCGGGCCGGATCGGCAACTGGCCCGATAGGTAGACCATGCCATTAGCCACACAGGCGTGGCTGTAGTGGCCACCGGGCTGGGACAAGGTTTCGGGCGACAGGTAGCGCGGAGCGCAATCTTCAACTGCCATGGTCGGCGATATCCAGAAAAGTCGGTCATTGCCCGGGCGGGCCTACCAGCCGTAGCTGCGGTCCCACACTTGCAGGCTGCCGTCGGACGCCAGGGCATGGTATTGCGGAAACTGCGCACCAGTGGCGCAGGCGTGGTTGGGCAGAATGCGCAGGCGCGAGCCCAGCGGGAACCGGGCCGCCAGGCTGGCGCCGTCGGCGGCCGGGCTGGCCGCCATGATTCCGTGCTCTTGGTTGGCGGCAATCAGTGTGAATCCGGGCAGCGGCTCGCCCGCCAGGGTGCACACCTGGCCGTAGCCGAAATCGTGCTTCTGCTTACGCGTGCCCTGGTCGCGGCTCATGGCCATCCAGCCGGCGTCGACGATGACCCAGCCTTTGTCGGCCTGGTGGCCGATGACGGTGGTCAGTACGCTCAATGCCAGTTCGTCGCGGCGGCATACGCCGATGTTGTGCATGACCAGGTCGAAGAACACATACACCCCCGCACGCACTTCGGTGACGCCCGCCAACTGTGCGGCAGACAGGGCGGTCGGGGTCGACCCCACGCTGACGACCGGGCAGGGCAGGGCCGCGGCGCGCAGGCGCTCGGCGGCCAGTACGCAACCGGCGCGTTCTTGCTCGGCCATGGCCGACAGGGCCTCGGGAGTGTCCAGGTCGTAGCTGGACCCGGCGTGCGTCATGACGCCGCCCAGCTTCGCCCCGCCTTCATGCAGTGCCGCGCCCACTTCCAGCAAGGCGGCCTCGTCAGGCTTGATGCCCGAGCGATGGCCGTCGGTATCGATCTCTATCCATACGTCGAAGGCCTCGCCATGCTCGCGTCCGAAAGCGGCAATCGCCTGCGCGGCGGCGACGCTGTCGGTAATGATCTTCAGGTCGCAGCCACGGCGGCGCAGCGCCATCGCGGCGGGCAGGCGATGCGGGATGATGCTGACGGCGTACAGGATGTCGGTGATGCCGGCCGCGAAGAACTGCTCGGCCTCTTTCAGCGTGGACACCGTGATGCCGCGCGCACCCGCGGCCAGTTGGGCTTGCGCGACCGGTGTGCACTTGCTGGTCTTGACGTGCGGCCGCAGGGCCACGCCCAGTGTGTCCATACGCTGCTGCATGCGGTCGATGTTGGCCTGCATGCGCGCCACGTCGATGATGGCCGCGGGCGTGTCCAGGTTATGCAGGGAAGGGAATGGCTGGGTCATGAGATGCTGTCTGGTCTTTGTCTACGCGAACAAGGCGCCGTTACTGCGCGCGCCCGGCTCAGTTCAGGAATTCTTGCTTGGCCTTCAGGGCTGGAACATCGTCGCGCAGGCCGCGTTCGATCAGCGTGCTGACCGCTTGCGGCCCGGCCGCCGCGCCTGGCGGCAAGTCTACGCCCACCGCCCGCATCTGGCCGGCGAGGTCCGGATCGACGGCGGCCGATTGCAGCGCCTGCTGCAGCCGCGTCATAGCGGTTGCCGGCGTTCCGGCAGGGGCGAATATCGCGTTCCACGAACGTACGTCCAACGCATAGCCGGCTTCGGCCGCCGTGGCCACGCCCGGCAGTTGGGATAGCCGCGTATTCGACAATACCGCAAGGGCCTTGAGCTTGCCGCCGGCGATCTGCGGCAACGAGGTGGTCGTCTGGTCGCACATGAAATCGGTTTGCCCGCCCATCAGGTCGCTGATGGCCGGCGCGACGCCGCGATAGGGCACGTGCGTGGCTGGCTGCTGCAATGCCGCCAGCAACAGTACGCAGCCATAATGGGAAATCGATCCGACACCCGCGCTGCCGTAAGTGGCCTGGTCGCCCTTGGCCGCCAGCCAGGCGGCAAACTGCGGCAGGTTCTCGGCGGGGAAGTCGGCGCGTGCCAGCAGCAGCATGGGCGCCGTGCCGGCCAGCCCCACCGGCAGGAAGTCCGCCACGGGATCGTAGGGCAGCTTGGGGTACACCGCGGTGTTGGCGACATGGGTGCCCAGGGTGCCGAAGCCCAGCGTATAGCCGTCGGCAGTGGCGCGTGCCACGCGTTGCAGGCCGATAGTGCCACCGGCGCCCCCCACGTTTTCGACGATGACCGACTGGCCCAGCGCCGTACCCATGTGCTGGGCAATACCGCGCGCCAGCGCATCGCTGGGGCCGCCCGCCGGGAAGGGCACGACCAGCGTGACGGCGCGCCGCGGATAAGTGTCCTGCTGGGCACCCGCCGGCGTGGCGGGCGCGGCCAGCAAGGCCAGCGCGGCGAACGATGAAGCGCAATGTTGGAACCGGATCATGAGGGTGTCTCCCGTGGGTTCAGTGGGCCGCGGCATTGAATGCCTGCAGCCACGGCAGTGCCGCGTCCAGGGTCGGCGACTGCAGCTCGGGTGCGGGGGCGCCTTGCGGCAAGGCTAGGCCGACGCGGTTGTGCCAGTAGGTGCGCAGGCCTGCGCGCGAAGTGCCGAACAAGTCATAGCCGGACCCGGCGATGAACGCCGCATCGGCGGCTTCGACTCCCAGCCTGTCCAGCGCCATGCGGTAGGGGCGCGGATCCGGCTTGTAGTAGCCCGCTTCTTCCGCTGTCACGACCGCGTCCCACTCGATGCCCAGCAAGGCGGCGGCCTGGTGGCCCAGGCGCCGCGAGCAGTTGGTGACCACGGCCAGCTTGCAATGGGGGCGCAGCGCCAGCAGCAGTTCGCGTGCGCCGCTCCAGCAGGGCAAGGTGTGCCAGT
>DASPIV010000758.1:0-4538 GCA_035628955.1 Bordetella sp. | reverse complement strand
AATCGGCATCATGCCGGGCCAGGGCCTGCGCCACGGCCACCACCGTAGCGGGCGACGAATGCGCGGGCACGTCGCCGCTTTCGGCGCAATCCAGGCCGGTCAGGGCGGCGCGCAATCGGGCATAGGCCGGCATGGCGCGCGAGCGGCCGCTGGCCAGCAGCAAGGGCCGGCTACAGCCCAGCGCGGCAATCTCGCTTCCCGCTTCGGCCAGCACGCCAGGGCCGGACACAAGGCGGGTGCGCATGGCCTGGTGGATGTAGCGGTTCGATTCAGTCTGCATGGTCGGCATAGTCGGATGCGGCGCCGGGCAACCCGGTACCGGCAATCGAGGGGCAGTGTATCGACGCGCCGCGGGCCGGGATAGAATCGGAACGGGAATTTATCGTTTCCCAATTGAAAACAACGGACCCACCATGGACAAGCTGCGCTGCATCGAAGTGTTCATCGAAGTGGCCCAGGGCCTGAGCTTCTCGGGCGCCGCGCAACGCCTGGGCATGGCCAAGGGCAACGTGACCAAGCACGTGAACTGGCTCGAACATCACCTGGGCGTGCAGTTGCTGATGCGCACCACCAAAAGCGTCAGCCTGACTGAATCGGGGCTGGCCCTGCTCGAGAATGGCCGCGACCTGCTCGAGCGCGTGGAAAGCGTCGAAACCGCGGCGCGGCGCTCGGCCAAAGAACCCAAGGGCATGCTGCGGGTGGGCACGCCGCCGTCGTTCGGGGCCTTTCACCTGGTGCCGGTGATTACCGCGTTTTCCGCGGCGCACCCGGATATCCAGGTCGTGCTGTACCTGGACGACGGCCGCACCGACCTGGTGGCCGAAGGGCTGGACATGTCGGTGCGCATAGCCCCGTGCCTGAAAGACACCAGCCAGATGGCGCACCGGCTGGCGGTGGCGCCGCAGGTGCTGGTGGCCACCCGCGGCTACCTGAAGCGCCGCGGGCGCCCCGCCAGCGTGGCCGACCTGGCCGAACACGATTGCATGGTGCATGCGCTGAAGGCCCCCACCAACACCTGGACCTTCCAGGACGCCAAGGGCACATCGCGCTCGGTGCGCGTGGGCGGCACCATCCGCGCCAATTTCGGTGAACCGCTACGCCACGCGGCACTGCTGGGCCATGGCATATCGATGCATCCCACCTATATGGTGGCAGACGACATCCGCCACGGGCGGCTCGACATCGTGCTGCCGGCGTACCGCCCCACTGGCCTGGACGTCTACGCCGTGTTCCCCAGCCGGCGCAACCTGCCGCTGCGCGTACGCACTTTCCTGGACTTCCTGAAAGACTGGTTCAGCCGGCCCGACTGGACCGGCATCGGCGCCGGATAGTTTCCACTCCGGAAACATCAAGTTCTTGATCCGGCCCTATGCCGGCGCCCGGCGCCTACCTATACTGCGGCCGGAAACAGCGCCGGCCACAGGCGCGCGGTCCCGGCATGGTGCCGGGGCTTCCCGAGGAGCCAAGATGAACCTGCCATTGCATTTGCCATTGCCCCGGCCATGGACCGCCCTGCTGCGCGCCTGCGCCTGTCTGCTGATCGCCGCCGGCGCGGCGCTGCCGACCGCCCGCGCCGCCTACCCTGAACATCCGATCCGCATCATCGTGCCCTTTTCGGCCGGCGCCACGCTGGACCTGATGACACGCGCGGTGGCCGAGCAATTGACGGGCGAACTGGGCCAGCAAGTCATCGTCGAGAACCGGCCCGGCGCCAGCGGCATCATCGGCGCCGACGCCACGGCCAAGGCGGCGCCCGACGGTTATACCTACATGATGGCGCCCTTCAGCGTGCTGGCCGTGAATGCCAGCCTGCACAAAAACCTGCCCTACGACAACCTGCGCGACTTCGCCCCGGTGGCGCTGGTGGCGGCGGCGCCGCACGTACTGCTGGCCAGCGCCCAGTCGCCGTTCAAGACCCTGGGCGACTTGATTGCGTATGCCAAGGCGCATCCGGGCGAACTGTCGTATGCATCGGCGGGAGCAGGCAGTTCGGCTCACCTGGCCACCGAGGTACTGCGCTACATGACCGGCATGGACATGACGCACGTGCCTTACAAAGGCACGGCGCCCGCCTACAGCGACCTGATCCCGGGCCGCGTGGCGGTAATGGTCGACGGTGTCGGCGCCGCCCTGCCGCGCATCCAGGCGGGCCAGGTCCGCGCGCTGGGCGTCACCAGCCCCGAACGCGTGCCCGTATTGCCCGACGTGCCCACGCTGGCAGAAGCCGGTGCCCCCGGTTACGATGTCACGCCATGGTATGGCATGGTGGCGCCGCGCGATACGCCGGCCGCGGTGGTCGACACCATGAACCAGGCGGTCAATCGCGCCTTGCGCAGCGACGCGCTGCGCAAGCGCTTTGCCGACATGGGGCTGCAGCCGCGTGGCGGCACGCCGGCCGATTTCGGCCAGTACCTTGCCAGCGAAACCGGGAAATGGCGCCAGGTCGTGCGCGATGCCCACGTTACTGTGAATTGAGCATGCCCAGTCTGTTGTTTTCGCCGCTGCAATTGCGCGGCGTATCGTTCAAGAACCGCATCGGCGTGGCGCCCATGTGCCAGTACTCCTGCCACGAGGGCCTGGCCAGCAATTGGCACCTGGTTCATCTGGGCAGCCGCGCGGTGGGTGGCGCGGGCATGGTCATGGTGGAAGCCTCGGCCGTGTCCGCCGCGGGCCGCATCAGCCCGGCCGACCTGGGCATCTGGAGCGACGCGCACGCGGCCGCGCTGGCGCCCATTGCCCGGTTCATCGCCGAACAAGGCGCGGTGCCCGCCATCCAGCTGGCGCACGCGGGCCGCAAGGGCTCGACCCAAGTTCCCTGGCAGGGCCGCCAGGCCGTGCCGCCGGAACAAGGCGGCTGGCCGGTGCGCGCGCCCAGCGCCACGGCCTTCAACGATGTGTACCCGCTGCCCGCCGAAATGAATGTAGCCGACATTACGCAGGTGGTGGACGATTTCGCCGCGGCCGCGCAACGCAGCCGGGCCATCGGCATGCAAGTGGTCGAGTTGCACATGGGGCATGGCTACCTGATGCACCAGTTTCTTTCACCGTTGAGCAACTCGCGCACCGATGCGTACGGCGGGTCGTTCGATGCCCGCGTGCGTGCGCCGCTGCGGGTAGTGGCCGCCGTGCGCGAAGTCTGGCCGCAAGACCTGCCCCTGTTCGTGCGGCTATCGGCCACCGACTGGCTGGACGGCGGCTGGGACGTGGCGCAATCGGTCGAGTTGGCGCGGCGCATGAAGGTGCTGGGAGTAGACCTGGTGGACTGTTCCAGCGGATCGATCGTGCCGGGATCCCAGGGCCAGGCCGAACCGGGCTACCAAGTGCCTTTCGCCGAGCAGATCCGCCGCGAAGCGCAAGTGGCCACGGCAGCCGTCGGCTTGATCACCCGGGCCGACCAGGCCGAAAGCATCCTGCAGCACGGCCAGGCCGACATGGTGCTGCTGGCGCGCGAATTATTGCGCGACCCTTACTGGCCGCTGCGGGCGGCGGCTGAACTCGACGCCCGCCAGGAGTGGCCCGTGCAGTATCTCAGGGCCGTATCGGCGCGCACCTGAGCCCGCCCACAGGGCCGCTCAGAAGCCGTACAACTGCGCAGGGTTGCTTTCCAGGATTCGGTCGCGCACCGATCTGGACGGGCACCAGGCGTCGAGCAAGGCCAATAAATTTTTCTCGTCCGGACGGTCGAGCTGGCCCGGATGGGGCCAGTTGCTGGCCCACAGGCAGCGCTCCGGATACTGATGCGCCAAGGCCTCGGCCAGCAGGCCGACGTCGCTGTACACCGGCCCGCCGGTACGCGAGGTTTCGTACAGGGCCGAAAGCTTGACCCAGACCTTGCCCGTGTCTAGCAACCGTTGCAGCGACATGAAGGCCGGGTGCGCCAACGAGACCGGCTCGAGAAACTTGCCGACGTGGTCGATGACAATGCGGCAAGGCTGCCGCAGAAGCAATGCCTCGTACCCGGGCAAGGCGCGGCCGTCGAGTTGCAGGTTGATGGTCCAGTCCAGCGGCGCAATGCGGCGGGCCACCTGTGGCAGGTCGTCCCAGGCCATGATGTTGCCGCTGTTGGGCACCATCTGGAAACGCACGCCTGCCACACCGGCCTGCGCCCATTGCGCCAGGTCCGTGTCGGACACCTGCGCGGGCATGGCGACGATGGCGCGAGCCGACCCCGCGGCGGCGTGCAGCGCACCCAGGGTGCAACGGTTGTCGAACCCATAGCCCATGGGCTGCACGATCAGGCAGCGTGCAATGCCCAACGCCGCGCGCAGCGCCAGGTAATCGTTCCAGGTGGCCCGGGGCGGCGATACCGGCGAGGTTTGCGGCAGCGGATAGTTGTCCAGGTCATAGACGTGTATATGGCGGTCGCAGCCCTGGGCCGGCAAAGGCCAGCGCGCCTGGGGCGAGGTGTCCGGCGCCATCATTATTCAACCGGCAGCCGCAGGCCGAAACGGTCGCGGGCCCGGGTGGCGTGCGGCGCATTCACGCTGCATTCGGGCATGCGCCCTGCAAGCAGTGCCTGCACCTGGCGCACCGAATCC
>DASPIV010000757.1:0-2569 GCA_035628955.1 Bordetella sp. | reverse complement strand
TCGATGTCGGTGTCGCGCAGGTACAGATAGGTGTAGCCGACATCGATGCTCGTGTTTTTGCTTGCCTGATACTGTACCCCGGTCGAGAACCACCAGCGGTCGGTGTCGGGCAGCGAGGTGGGCCGGTCGGCGGGATTGTGTACCGGGGATTGGTCCCATGCTACGCCGAACCGCCATTTCCATTTGGCCGCGAACTGGTAGTTCGCACCCAGCGCCACGCGCCAGCTGTCGCGGAAATCGAGCGGCAGGGTGTCGGTGGGGCCACCGCTGTTTTCGATCTTCAGTTCGGGCAGGCTGCTCCAGCCCGTCCACGACACGTCGGCCAGCAATTCCCAGCGGGAGTTCAGGCGGTGCTGAGCGCTCAGGATCAGCGTGTCGGGCAGGTCGACCGAGGTCTTGGCATCATAAGACAGCGATTGCCCGGGCGCATAGCCGTCGATGTCGGTGTCGCCGCGGGCGGTGTGCCTGATCTTGGACCGGTACGACAGGCCGATGCGGGTGTCTTCGGTGGGTTGCAGCATGAACCCTGCGTTCCAGCCCCAGGCATCGCCGTCCAGGTTGAGGTCGGCATCGCCCGGCAGGAAAGGGCCCATGGGCGAAACCGGCACCACCACCTTCTTCGTGTACTGCGCATCGATGTGTTGCCAGTTCAGGCCGAAGCCCATCGAGAACTGGTCGTTGACCTTGTAGGCTACCGATGGATTGACGTTGATGGTCTTGATGTCGAATTTGGTGGAATGGTATTGGCCGACCCAATTGTCGTCGTATTCGGTCATCAGGCCGAAGGGGGCGCCCACGCCCACGCCGACAAACCATTTTTCATTGAGTTGCCACGAGAAATAGGCATTGGGCACCACCCCCAGGTTGCCCGCGTCGCCGCCATTGCCGCCAGTGGGAATGCCGCCGCCCAGGGCCACGGGATTGCGGCTGTTGCCATTGTCGCGGAACTTGAACGAAGGCAGGATCGCATTGACGCCGGCCGATAGATTGAAGCCCGGCAGGTAGGTCATGCCGGCCGGGTTGAAATAGATGGTGCTGGCGTTTTCCGCCACGGCCGCCGAGCCCGCATAGGCGTTGCCCAGGCCGCTGGCGTTTTGCTCCAGCAGCTGGAATCCCGCCGCGTGCGCGGTGCCCGCGACGCCAGCCGCGACGGCGGCCGATAGCGTGGTCAATGCCAACGATGCTTTGTTCATGTGTGTCTCCTCCAGAGGCGGGATAAAACAGGTGTGGCTGCGGTGGGTGTCTTATGGGTTATTGGGGTGCCGCCGCCGCGCTGGCCTGCGTGGCGGAAGGGCTGGCCGTGGCGTAGTAGTGCAGCGGCCCGCCGGTAAAGGGGGCGAAGCCGGTGCCGAAGATGACGCCGGCGTCGGCCAGGTCGGCATCGGCCACGACGCCGCTGGCTACTTGCTGGCGGGTGCGATCCACCAGCGGCTGTACCAGCCGTTGCGCCAGGCCGGGCGGCGGCGCGCCGGGGGCATTCTTGCGCGCCTTGCCGTCGTGCCAGGTGTAAAAGCCGCGGCCCGTCTTGCGGCCCAGTTCGCCGCGGGCAATGCGGTCGGCCAGGCAGCGTGGTGGCTCGGCCTGCGCGGCAAGCTGGCGGCCCGCCGCCATGGCGATATCCAGGCCGACGGTATCGGCCAGTTCCAGCGGGCCCATGGGCATGCCGAAATCGGTCATGGCGCGGTCGATGGTCTCGGGCGCCAGGCCTTCATCGACGCAGCGCATGGCCTCGAGCAGGTAGGGCGCCAACACCGCGTTGACCAGGAACCCTGGCGCGTCGCGCACCGGCAGGGGCAGCTTGCCAAGCTGGCCCACGAACGCGCAGGCACGCGCCTGGGCATCGTCTTGGTCGGGCCCGGCCTGCACGACTTCGACCAGCGGCATCCTGGCCACGGGGTTGAAGAAATGGATGCCGATCAGTTGGCCGGGCAGCGCCAGGCCCTCGCGCAGCGCGGCCAACGACAGGCTCGACGTATTGGTGGCCAGCAGCGCGCCCGGCTTCATGCGTGGCTGCAGCGCGCGGTACAGCGCCTGCTTGGCTTCGGCCTGCTCGGTGATCGCTTCGATGACCACGTCGGCAAGCGCCACGCCCGCGCCATCGGGATCGGGAATGAGACGGTCGGCGGCGGCACGCGCCAGGCGGGGATCTTTCAACTTGTGTGCGTACAGCTCGGCGGCGCGTCCGATGGCCGGCGCAATGCGCGCCGCGTCCTGGTCTTGCAGGGTGACAGTCATGCCGTTGAAGGCGCACCACGCGGCGATGTCGCCGCCCATGGTGCCGGCGCCCACCACATGCACGCGGCGGACCGGTGCCATGCCGGAGGCCGGCTTGCCGTTGGCTTTCAGGCGCTCTTGCAGGCGGAAGACGCGCAACAGATTGCGCGCCGTGTCCGAGGTAAGAATGCGCTGCACGACTTCGGGGGCACGCAGCGCGTTGCCGTCGTGGCCAGCCCATAGCGTGACGATGGCCGATGCAGCCGGATAGTGGCCTTGCGGGTCTTTGGCGGCGATCTGTCGATGCGCGCGCCGTGCCACCAGCAACTTAAGGGGCCAGCGATTCAGCCAGGCC
>DASPIV010000756.1:0-10522 GCA_035628955.1 Bordetella sp. | reverse complement strand
GTGTCCTCGGGCGGCTACATGGACCAGGCCGGCTTCGACATATCGATGGCGGCCGGGGCTGTCCAGGGGACATCGCGGGCGCTGGATGTGGCGCGCGCGGCGGGCATTCAGGTGGTGTACCTGCAGAATGGCTGGGATGCCCGGTACGTCGAGGCCGGCGGGCCTGGCTCGCCCAACTGGCACAAATCCAACGCGTTGCGCGTCATGCGCCAGCACGCCGACCTGGATGGCAAGCTGCTCAGCAAAGGCGGCTGGGACTACGCCCTGGTCGACGCCCTGGCGCCGCAGGCGGGCGATATTGTCGTGGCCAAGACCCGCTATAGCGGCTTCTTCAATTCCACGCTCGACAGCCTGTTGCGCTCGCGCGGCGTGCGCACTTTGCTGTTTGCCGGCATCGCCACCAACGTTTGCGTCGAGTCGACGTTGCGCGACGCCTATCACTACGAGTACTTCTGCGCGTTGCTGGCCGACGCCACCACTCAGGCGGGGCCCGCCTTCACGCTGCAGGCTACGCTGTACAACGTCGAGACCTTCTTCGGCTGGGTCAGCGACGTGGACAGCCTGGCCCGGGCGGTGGGCCACCCGCGGGTTTGATGCATGTCACCTAAACAACGGCCACCGACAAGGTGGTCTTTTTTTGGCTTGCTTTTGATTTTAGTTAATTCGATAATTTCAGGAATTACTGAAATCAAAGTAACAAAAATATGCCACTCAACCCTCAGACCGAGCGCTTCGTGCTGCATTTCGGCGAAATGGGCAGCCGTTGGGGGGTGAACCGCACGGTCGGGCAAATCTATGCCCTGCTGTTCCTGGCGCCGCAGCCGCTCAACGCCGACGACATCGCCGAAGCATTGGGGTTTTCGCGTTCCAATGTCAGCATGGGGCTGAAAGAACTGCAGTCCTGGCGTCTGGTCAAGCTGGTGCACCAAGTGGGCGACCGGCGCGATTACTTCGAAGCGCCGCAGGATGTCTGGGAAATCTTCCGCATCCTGATGGAAGAAAAGCGCAAACGCGAAATCGATCCTACCCTGACCCTGCTGCGCGATACCTTGCTTGCGCCGCCTGCCGGCGCGTCTGAAGCCTATGCCCAGCAGCGCATGGGCGAGATGCTCGAACTGATCGAATTGTGCACCGGGTGGTTCGACGAAGTGCACCGCCTGCCCCCCGAAACGCTGCAAAGCCTGATGAAGCTGGGCACCAAGGTACAAAGAGTATTGGATTTCGCCGGCAAGCTGCGGGGCCGGGAATGACGTCGCAGCCTGAAATCTGGAGCATCTCTATGAACTTGCCATGGACGCCCTTATCATGGGCGACCTGTTGCATCGGCCGCGGCGTGCGTACGCCATCGTGGTTTGCTGTCTTTCCATAGGAAGCTATCCATGATCGATCTCGACGTCGTCAACCTGTCGCGCATCCAGTTCGCCGCGACAGCGATGTATCACTTCATCTTCGTGCCGCTCACGTTGGGCCTGTCGTTCATCCTGGCCATCATGGAAAGCGTGTACGTCATGACCGGGCGCGACATCTGGCGCCGCATGACCATGTTCTGGGGCACGCTGTTCGGCATCAACTTCGCGCTCGGCGTGGCGACGGGCGTGGTCATGGAATTCCAGTTCGGCATGAACTGGTCGTACTACAGCCACTACGTCGGCGACGTCTTCGGCGCGCCACTGGCGCTCGAAGGCCTGATGGCTTTCTTCCTGGAGGCCACGTTCGTCGGGCTGTTCTTCTTTGGCTGGAACCGCCTGTCCAAGGTGGGCCACCTGATGGTGACCTGGCTGGTGGCGTTCGGTACCAACTTCTCGGCCCTGTGGATACTGATCGCCAACGGTTGGATGCAGAACCCCGTGGGCGCGGTGTTCAACCCGGACACCATGCGCATGGAAATGACGGATTTCGCCGCCGTGCTGTTCAACCCGGTGGCGCAAGCCAAGTTCGTGCATACCGTCAGCGCGGGCTATGTGGCCGGCGCGATGTTCGTGATGTCCATCAGCGCGTGGTACTTGCTGCGGCGGCGCCATGTCGACCTGGCCAAACGGTCCATGGTGGTGGCGGCCAGCTTCGGTCTGGCCTCGGCCCTGTCGGTCGTGGTGCTGGGCGATGAAAGCGGCTACCTGACTACCGAGCACCAGAAAATGAAGATAGCGGCCATCGAGGCCATGTGGCATACCGAGCCCGCGCCCGCCAGCTTCAACCTGTTCGCCATTCCCAACCAGGCCGAGCGCCGGAACGACTTCGTCATCGAGGTGCCCTATGTCATGGGGATCATCGGCACGCGTTCACTGACCACGCCGCTGCTCGGCATCGACGATCTGGTCCGACGCGCCGAGGTCCGCATCCGCGAAGGGTTGGTGGCCTACGAGGCCATGCAGCGCATACGCGCCAATCCGGCCGATACCGAAGCACGCATGACACTGGACCGCACCTGGCCGCAGTTGGGCTATGCCTTACTGGTCAAGCGCCACCAGCCCGACCTGAGCAAGGCCACCGACGCCGACATCTCGATGGCGGCACAGGACACCATTCCCCATGTGGCGCCGCTGTTCTGGGCATTCCGCATCATGGTGGCGGTGGGCATGTACCTGATCCTGTTCTTCGCGGTGGCGTTCTGGCTGGCCTCGCGCGGACGCCTCGATAGCCGGCCCGCCTTGCTGAAGATCGCCTTGTGGAGCCTGCCCCTGCCATGGATAGCCATCGAAGCCGGCTGGTTCGTGGCCGAGTACGGGCGCCAGCCGTGGGTGATCGAAGGCGTGCTACCCACGTATTACGCCGCCTCGGGGCTGACGTTGGCCGACCTGGCTATCAGCCTGTCGATTTTCCTGGTGCTGTACACCGTGTTGCTGGTCATCGGCGTAAAAGTCATGCTGCATGCCATCAAAGCCGGGCCCAAGTCCGATCGGCCCGCGCCGCCTCCGGCGCCGGCCGATCCGGTGGCCGCCGCTGTCGATGCTTATTGATCACGGAGTGCGCACATGGAAACCTTGATTCCTTTCGACTACGGCACGCTGCGGGTGATCTGGTGGGCACTGCTGGGCGTGCTGTTGATCGCGTTCGCGGTAATGGACGGTTTCGACCTGGGTATCGCGGCGCTGTTGCCGGTGGTGGCGCGTAACGACACCGAGCGCCGTGTGGTGATCAACGTGGTCGGGCCCGTATGGGAAGGCAATCAGGTCTGGTTGATCACCGGAGGCGGTGCCATCTTCGCGGCATGGCCGCTGTTGTACGCCGCATCGTTCTCCGGTTTTTACCTGGCCATGATGCTGGTATTGGTGGCCCTGATCGTGCGTCCGGTGGGGTTCAAATACCGCAGCAAGATGGAAGGCACCCGTTGGCGCGGTACCTGGGACCACGTGTTGTGCGCATCGGGCATCGTGACTTCGCTGGTGTTCGGCGTGGCCATGGGCAACCTGATCGTGGGCGTGCCTTTCGGCTTCGACCCAGCCCAACTCCGGCCCGAGTACCACGGGCATTTCTACCAGCTCTTCAGCCCCTTTGCGCTGCTGGCCGGCCTGCTCAGCGTGTCCATGCTGATCATGCACGGCGCAGTACAACTGGTGTGGCGTACCGACGGGGTGGTGGCCGACCGGGCGCGCCGCATCGGGCGGATGGCGGCCCTGGCGACCGCCGCGCTGTTCGCGCTGGGCGGCCTCTGGGTTGCCCAGGGCATAGACGGCCATATCATCACCAGTGCAATCGACACCATGGCGCCGTCCGACCCCATGCTCAAGCAAGTCGCGGCGCAGACGGGCGGCTGGATGGCCAACTTTGCCAAATGGCCGCTGGCCTGGACTGCGCCGGCGCTGGGCGTGGGCGGTGCCTTGCTGGTGGCGGCGCTGCTGGGGCAGCGCCAGCAGTGGCTGACCTTCATCGTCTCGTCGCTGGCGGTTGCCGGCATCATCCTGACCGTGGGCCTGGCGCTGTTCCCGTTCCTGATGCCGTCCTCCACCGATCCGCGGTTCGGCCTGACGGTCTGGGATGCGTCGTCCAGCCGGCTGACGCTCTGGATCATGCTGCTGGCCGTGGTGCTGTTCCTGCCCATCATCACGCTGTACACCGCCTGGGTCTATCGCGTAATGCGCGGCAAGGTCACCACCGAGTCGGTCGACGGCACGCCGAATTCTTATTAGGAGTTTTCACGCATGTGGTATTTCTCGTGGATTCTCGGCCTGAGCCTGGCTTGCGCGTTCGGCATTCTCAATGCCATGTGGTTCGAGCTGCGCGAAGGGTCTGAGTACGATCCCACCAAGCCGCCTGGCGACGCGTGAGCGCTACGCCGGGCATGGCGCCCGACCCGGCCGCTGGGCAAAGCCAGCTGCCGCGCCAGCATTCGCGCTGGCTGGCGGCCCAGGCGCGCATCGTGCGTGTGCCGCTGGCGCTGGCGGCGGCGGCGCCGCTCTTGGGCGGCGCCTTGCTGCTGGCCCAGGCCTGGCTGCTGGCGTGGGTGCTGGATGCCGCCATCGTGGCCCGGGCGCCACGCGCCGATCTGGCGCCCGCCATCACCGCCATTGCAGTACTGGTCCTGGTTCGCGCGGCTCTGGCGTGGCTGGGCGAACGGGCCGGCGCGCGCGCAGCCGAAGTCATCAAGCAGCGCTTGCGACTGGCCTTGTTCGACTCTCTGCTGGTCCACGGGCCGGGCTGGTCGCGCGGCCGCGTATCGGGCGAACTGGCCAGCGCCATTGTCGACCAGGTCGAGGCGCTGGACGGCTTTTTCTCGCGTTATCTGCCAGCCGCCGCCGCAGCCGCGGTATTGCCCCTGGTATTCGCGGCCGTGGTCTTGCCGTTCGATGTGGTGGCGGGGTTGCTGCTGCTGGTGACGGCGCCTCTGATCCCCCTGTTCATGGCCTTGGTGGGGTGGGGGGCCGAGGCGGCCAGCCGGCGCCATCTGCATGCGTTTGCGCGGCTGTCGGGCTTTTTCGCTGACCGCCTGCGCGGCCTGTCGACCCTGAAGCTGTATGGCCGCGCCGAGGCCGAGGCGCAGTCGGTGGCCATGGCCAGCGATGCCGTGCGCCGGCGCACCATGGCAGTGCTGCGTATCGCGTTCCTGTCATCGGCCGTGCTGGAGTTCTTTGCCGCCCTGGGCGTGGCCGGCATGGCGGTGTATTTCGGCCTGACGTATCTGGGTTTCCTGGACATACGTGCCTCGCCGCTGACCTTGCAAGTCGGGTTCTTCTGTCTGCTGATGGCGCCCGAGGTGTACGCGCCGTTGCGGCAATTCGCCGCGCATTACCACGACCGCGCCGCGGCGCGCGCGGCCGTCTCGCAGATCGCCGCGGCCTTCGACGGCCTGCCGGATATCGCGGCGCAAAGCCCGCTTGCGGAAGAGGCGCTGCCGCCGCGACCCGGTTGCCAGCCGCCTGCTCCCGCGGCAGCTACCCTGCACGCCCACGCCCTGACCGTACACGCCGCCGGCCGCCCGGCGGCCGTGCTGGATGCGGCCCAACTGGCGCTGCCACCGGGCGCCCACGTGGCATTGATGGGTGAAAGCGGTAGCGGCAAGACCACGCTGCTGGAAAGCCTGTGCCGGTTGCGCGCAGCCCAGGGCACGGTCTGTCTGGACGGCGTACCCCTGGCCGACTGGAACGAAGCCGCCTTGCGCGCCCGTGTGGCGCTGGTCGGCCAGCGCCCGTACTTGTTCGCCGGCAGCATTGCCGACAATATCCGCCTGGGCCGGCCGGCCGCCACCGATGAACAAGTGCGCAACGCCGCCCGCCGCGCCTGTGTGCTCGAGTTCACGCAGGCCTTGCCGGCCGGACTGGCGACCGTGCTGGGCAGCCGCGGAATGGGCTTGTCGGGCGGGCAGGCCCAACGCGTGGCGCTGGCGCGCCTGTTCCTGCGCGACCCGGGCCTGATCCTGCTGGACGAGCCCACGGCCCATCTGGACGAGGCCACGCAAGCGCGCGTGCTGGACGAAATCCTGGCGTTTGCGCAAGGGCGCACGTTATTGCTGGCCACGCATGCGCGGGCCGTGGCGCAACGGCTGCCGTCTACGGTACGACTGGCGCACGGCAAACTGGATCCGGCATGAAAGCGCTGCTGTATCTGGTGCCGCTGTACCGCCGCCGTGCCGGCGGCCTGCTGGGCGCGCTGTTGTTGGCGCTGCTGACTGTGGCGGCGGGTGTCGGCCTGCTGGGCGTATCGGGCTGGTTTCTAAGCGCCGCCGCCCTGGCGGGCGCTGGCACGGTATTCAATCTTTTCGTGCCATCGGCATTGGTACGCCTGCTGTCGTTCGTGCGTATCGCGTCGCGCTATGCCGAACGGCTGGTAGGGCACGCGGCCACCCTGCGCCTGCTGACAGACCTGCGCGCCAGCGTGTTCGACGCACTGGTGGGCCTGACGCCACGCCAACTGGGGCGCTACCGGACTGGCGACCTGGTGGCGCGCCTGACGGGCGACGTCGATGCGCTGGACACGGTATTCCTGAATGTTCTGGCGCCCATGGCGACCGCCGGCCTGGCCGGGGTGCTGCTCGCCGCAGTCATCGGGCACTGGGTGCCCGCGGCCGGCTGGATCCTGGCCGGCGCCATGCTGGCCGCTTGCCTGCTGGTGCCGGCCTGGCTGGCGCACGCGGCACGCCAGCCAGGCCTGGCCATGCAGGACAGCCATGCCGCGTTGCGGGCGGCCACGCTGGAAGCGGTGGAAGGGCATGCGGACCTGGCCGCCTGGCACGCCGCGGCTCAAGTACGCCAAGCCTACGCCACCCATTGTGCCCAGGCGGCCGGCGCCCGCGAAGCCCAGGTACGGGTGGCCGCTGGCGGCTTGTGGGTGCTGCAGGCTTTGGCGGGCGCCTGCATGGTGGCGATGTTGTGGTTCGGGTTGGATGCCCTGGAGCGCCAGGAATTTGGCGGGCCGCTGCTGGCGGGGTTGTTGCTGGCCGTGATCGGCGTGTTCGAGGTAGCGGGCCCGTTGATGCGGGGCGCCGCCCGCCTGGGAGGATCCCTGGCCGCCGCGCATCGCATCCGCGCAATCGCCACGCTCGAGCCAGACCAGCGCGACCCGGCCGAGCCGCAATCCCTGCCCGCGCAAGGCGCCATCGAGTTCCAGGCGGTCGGTTTTGCCTATCCGGCCTGTGCCGGCACGCTTGGCCTGCTCATACTCGACGGCGTGGACCTGCGCATCGAGCCGGGCGAACGTGTCGCCATCACGGGCCCCAGTGGCGCCGGCAAGTCCACCTTGCTGTACCTGTTGCTGCGGCTCGAAGACCCGCAGTCCGGCGCCGTGCGCCTTGGCGGTGTGGATGTGCGGCAGGTGGCCCAGGCCGCGTTGCATCGGCAGGTCGCCTGGCTGGCGCAGGATGCGCCCGTGTTCCTGGGAACCCTGCGCACCAATCTGCTGATCGGTGACCCCCGTGCCGACGACGCGGCATTGTGGGCGGCGCTGGATGCCGCGCGCCTGGGGGATTTCGCCCGCGACCTGCCCAACCGGCTGGACACATGGGTGGGCGAGACGGGTGCCAGCCTGTCCACGGGCCAGGCGCGCCGGCTATGCCTGGCGCGCGCACTGCTGACGCCGGCGCGAGTGCTGGCACTGGACGAACCGACCGCCGGGCTGGATGAAGCGGCGCAGGCCGCCTTTTTCAGTGACCTGGCGCAGGCCACCCGCGGCCGCACCGTCGTGCTGGCTACGCACGCCGCCTTGCCGCCCGGCACGGTGCATCGCACGCTGGTGCTGCGCAACGGCCGCCTGGCGGCCGATGATCTGGCTTAACTACGGTCGCACGGTTATAGTTCGCCTTGCTTTATTTTTCCGGGGCGTTTCCATGCAGACCGACACCGCCGAACTCATTCGGCGCACCATCCGCAGCGTCCCCGATTGGCCCCGGCCCGGCGTCGTGTTCCGCGACATCACGCCCCTGTTGCAAGACCCGCGCACGTTCCGTGTACTGATCGACCTGTTCGTCTACCGCTACATGCGCCAGCGCCTGGACGTGGTGGCCGGCGTCGACGCGCGAGGGTTCATCATCGGCAGCGTACTGGCCTACGAACTGAACCTGGGTTTCGTGCCGGTGCGCAAACAAGGCAAGCTGCCGTACCGCACGGTGGCCGAGTCCTACTCGCTCGAATATGGCAATTCCTCGGTGGAAATGCATACCGATTCGGTACGCACCGGCCAACGCGTGCTGCTGGTCGACGACCTGATCGCCACCGGCGGCACCATGCTGGCCGCCATCAAGCTGCTGCAGCGCCTGGGCGCCAACGTGGTCGAGGCCGCCGCCATCGTCGACCTGCCCGAATTGGGCGGGTCCGGCAAGGTGGCCACCACCGGCACGCCGCTGTTCACGGTGTGCAGCTACGGCGGCACCGAATAACGCACCGGGTTCATGTCGTTTCGCCCAGCGCCCACAAGGCCGGCTTGGCCAGCCTTGGCTGGATGAAATCCAGGAAGGCCCGGGTCTTGGCGGGAATGGTGCGCGACGGCAGCAGCGCGAACAGCGGAATGGGCGTCAGGCTCCAATCGGGCAGCACCGGCACCAGTCCTTTGCTGCGGATCGGCTGGCCGGCGGGGTCGAACACCAGCAGGGGCAGGGGGGCGATGCCCAGGCCCTGGCTGGCCAGCCGCGACAGAATGCCGACATTATTGGCTGCCAGGCGGCCCGACGCCACGACACGTTCGACCTTTTCTCCTGAGTGCAGCACCCAGTACGAAAAGGCTTCGCTCATGGCCATGCGCAGGCACTCGTGATGCCCCAGGTCGGCGGGCGAGCGGGGCACGCCATGCCGCGCCAGATACTGCGGCGACGCATAAAGGCGATGTTCCATCAGTACGATCTGGCGCGCCACCAGGCTGGAATCCGGCTGCCGGCCGAACCGCAGCACCAGGTCGAACGGATTGCTGATGGGATCGATGTGCTGCATGTTCAAGTCGAAATCGCATTCGATATCGGGATGCAGTTCACGGAATTCGCGGATCACCGCCGGCAAGAATAGTTGCGCCAGGCTCGACGGCATCGAAACCCGCAGGCGGCCCTTGGGCTGCGCGGCCATGTCCAGCAATTGATCGTGCGCCACGCGGGCTTCGTCCACGATGGGGCGGCATCGCTCGAAATACACCAGCCCGGCTTCGGTAAGGTCGATGCGCCGGGTGCTGCGGTTCAGCAGCTTCATGCCGATGTGTTGCTCGAGTTCGCTGACCCGGCGCGACAGGGTCGATGCGGGCATGTTCAGGGCTTCGGCCGCGTGGCTGAAATTCTTGCGCTTGGCGACTTCGACAAAGAGCGCGATGTCGTTGAGCTGGATGTCCATGGGGGCTTCTGGGGTGATTCGTCTGTCAGATGGAGAACATATCTCATCACAAGGAAGATATTGTTCGCTAAAAATGGAAAAGTCTGTTCCATGGCAAAGGTCTTGCCGCGCCCCTCGCCCAGGACAGTACGGCCAGATCGGGAAATTTGCTTCCATCAATGGAAAAGTCTTCCCGGGAACAAGGGTTTTTACTGACTCTTGGTCGTCGGATACAGCGGCACGGCGATGGCGTGCCGGGCGAGCCGCCTGATCGCCCGGAAGGCCCGCCGGCCGCCTCAAGAAGTATGATGGAAGCCCTGGTAGCCGCGTGGTTGGCTACGACACGCACGGTGGCAGGAATGTCCTCTCACTCCACAGGTAAAACCCGTGCCCAGGTGCGCGCCGAACTGGCCGCCGCCAAGACCGCTGGCGAAGTCAGCTTCGGCGATCTGGACTATCCGCCCGAAGGTCACTGAACCTGTCAGGTTCCTGTCGGTGCCGCCTTCCGCAGGGCTGGGCCCGGGCGCATCTGTTGTGGTTGAAACGCAACGTCCGTCCTTGATGGCCGTCAAGCCATTCTGCGCACTCACGGCGAGCACTGATTGCGCAATATTTGCGTTCTCCCAGGGGGCGCAGGCTGCCAAGCTGCCGAATCGGGACCTTTACCCCGTTTTTTGAAAAACAACTCGCCAAATTCGTGGTTAATCCCTATTGCCCTAGGAAAGATACTTTCACCCGTACATGCGCCGTCCAGTCTCGCTGATGGCATAGGCAGGTCGCGCATGCCCTTTCCTGTCACATCGCTTTAGGAAATCATGATGAAAAAAACGCTACTGGCCGTTGCGCTGGCCGCCGGCTTCGCAGGCGTGGCCCAAGCCGAAACCTCGGTTACGCTGTACGGCCTGATTGACGCAGGTATCGGTTACAACCAAGTCAAGGGCGCTAATGGCGACAAAGCCAGCCGTATCGGCGCTGTGGACGGCGTGAACAGTGGCTCGCGTTTCGGTCTGCGTGGCGCTGAAGACCTGGGCGATGGCCTGAAGGCTCTCTTCACCCTGGAAGGCGGTTTCTCGCCCAACAGCGGTAACTCTTCGCAAGGCGGCCGCCTGTTCGGTCGTCAAGCCACTGTTGGTCTGCAAAGCGACAACTGGGGCCAACTGGACTTCGGTCGTCAGACCAACCTGGCCTCCAAGTACTTCTCCGGCATCGACCCCTCGGGCATCAGCTACGACCAAGCCACCATGGGTACGTCGTTCAGCTCGGCCAACACCGTTCGCCTGGACAACATGGTGCTGTACCAAACC
>DASPIV010000755.1:0-8479 GCA_035628955.1 Bordetella sp. | reverse complement strand
TGAGCCAGGCCATTGCCGAATCGCTGCGCGATCCGGCGCTGGCACAGCAGTTGATCGGCTACGGCTATGCACCGGTGGGCAGCACGCCGCAGGCTTTCGGCGACCTGATCGACAGCGAGCTGGCTCGCTGGAACCAGGCGGTGAAGGATTCGGGCGCCTCGGTGCAGTAGCCCCTGGGCCGCCGTCCGGCCGATCAGCCCAGGTAGCGCTGGAACCAGGCCAGCATGCGCCGCCAGCCATCACGCGCCTCGGCTTCGCAATACATAGGGCGGTAATCCGCCAGGAAACCGTGTCCGGCCTCGGGGTAGACCACCACCTCGGAGGCGCGTGCCTTCGCATTGCCCTGCGCCAGCCCGGCCTTCAAGGCTTCGACGTCCTGCAGCGGAATGCTGGCGTCTTTTCCACCGTAGAGTCCCAGCACCGGCGCATGCGTCTCGGGCGCCACATCCAGCACCACCTGCTTGATCAGCGGGCCATGGCCGGCGCTGAGTTTGCCATACCAGGCCACGCCGGCCTTGATGGTGGGATTGTGAGCCGCATACATCCAGGTCAGGCGGCCCCCCCAGCAAAAACCGGTTATGCCGGCCCGCGCGGTATCGCCGCCGTGCTGCGCCGCCCAGGCCAGGCAGGCGTCCAGATCGGCATAGACCTGTTCGTCGGGCACCTTGGACACGATGTCTTCGATCAGCTTGGGCACGTCGGTATACGCCGACGCATCGCCTTGCCGCTGGTACAACTCGGCCGCGATGGCCAGATAGCCGGCCTTGGCCAGGCGGCGGCAGACATCTTTGATGTGCTCGTGCACCCCGAAGATCTCCTGCACCACCAGTACCACCGGCAAGGCCGTCTTGCCTTGCGGGGCCGCGTAGTAGGCGGCGATGGTGCCGTCCGGCACAGGCAGGTCGAAATCGCCGTGGGCCAGGCCTTCGGTATCGGTATGAATGGTGGTGGCGGCGGGTTGGCCGGCGGCGGGAGCAAAACTCATGATGGTCTCCTGTGCGTGCGGGCCCGTTCGGAGCCCTAGTGCGAATGAACGGCCGGCGCCGCCATGCCGTGCGCCGCGCGGTCGTGCGCGGCATCGTGGGCATGATCGTGCGCGTGGCCATGGTGCATGAACGACGTAACGCCGTAGATCACGATAACGCCGGCACCGACCAGCAGCAACTGGGGGACCGCGTCGGCCAGCGATCCGCGCTCGTGCATCTGCGGGATCAGGTCGGCCACCGAGATGTACAGGAAGCTGCTGGCCGCGATTACCAGCACATAAGGTACCCACTGCTGCGCCTGCTGCAGCACAAAGTACCCCACCAGACCGCCCAGCGCGGTACACAGGCTGGTGAACAGAATCAGTTTGACGGCCCGGCGGCGTTGCAGCCCGGCATTGATCAGCACGACGAAGTCGCCCAATTTGTGGGGGACTTCGTGCACGATGATGGAAGCCGCGGTCAGGACGCCCAGAATGGGATCGGCCAGGAAGGCTGCCGCCACCAACACGCCATCGCACAGATTGTGCAACGAACTGCCGATCAGGATGAGCACCCCGCCACGGCCCGCTTCATGCCGATCGTGCCCCTTGTGGTGGTGATGGCCGTCGCCTTCGTGATGATGGCTATGGCGCAGCAGCGCGATTTTTTCCAGTACGAAGAACCCCAGCAGCCCCGCCAGCATCAGGGCGAACAGCGTATGCGCGTCGGCCGTGGTGGTTTCGAAAGCTTCGGGCAGCAAATGCAGCAGCGCCACCGACAGCAACACCCCCACGGACAGGCTGACCATGTGGTGCAGGTATTTGCCGAAAACGCGATAAGCCAGCCAACCAGCGATGGTTACGGCGATCAGGCCGCCGGCCACCGTAGCCAGCAAGATCCAGAGAAGCAACATGGGAGGCGCAACAGGAAGGAGCAACAAGCAATATTATATCGTTACAGCACCGCCCTGCCGCCGGCGCTCAGTGCGCCTGCTCCCAGTTGGGTCCTACACCCACCTCGGCCACCAGCGGCACCCGCAGCTCGGCCACGCCGCACATCAGTTCCGGCAGGCGCACCCGTACGCGCTCCAGCTCGTCGTCGGGGACTTCGAGCACCAGTTCGTCGTGCACCTGCATGATCATGCGGGTTGCCAGGCGTTCGGCATGGAGCCAGTCTTGCACAGCCACCATGGCCAGCTTGATCAGGTCGGCCGCCGTGCCCTGCATGGGCGCATTGATGGCAGCCCGCTCGGCGGCCTGCCGGCGCGGCCCCGATGCGGCACGGATGTCGGGCATCTGCAGGCGGCGGCCGAATACGGTTTCCACATATCCTTGCTGGCGCGCCAGCTGCCGGGTGTGTTCCATGTACTGGGCCACACCGGGATAACGGGCAAAGTAGCGGTCGATATAGGCCTGGGCCGCATCGCGCGTAATACCCAGGTTCGATGCCAGGCCGAATACGCCCATGCCATAGATCAGGCCGAAGTTGATGGCCTTGGCCGCACGACGCTGTTCGCTGCCGACATCGGCCAGCGACACGCCGAAAATCTCGGACGCCGTGGCGCGGTGAATGTCTTCGCCGGCGGCGAAAGCCTGCTGCAGATTGGCGTCATCGGACACATGCGCCATGATGCGCAGCTCGATCTGGGAATAATCTGCCGACACCAGCATACCGCGTTCGGCGATGAATGCTTCGCGCACGCGCCGCCCCGCTTCGGTACGCACGGGAATGTTCTGCAGGTTCGGATCGGACGATGCCAGCCGCCCGGTAATGACCGCGGCCTGCGAATAGTGTGTGTGGACCCGGCCGGTGCGCGCATTGATCATGCGCGGCAGTTTGTCGGTGTAAGTGGATTTCAGCTTGGACAGGCCGCGGTATTCCAGCAGCACCTGCGGCAGCGGGTAATCTTGTGCCAGCCTGGTCAGCACTTCTTCGTCGGTGGACGGCGCGCCGCTGGCGGTCTTGCGCACCACCGGCAACTGCATGCGCCCGAACAGGATTTCGCCCAGTTGCTTGGGCGAATTCAGGTTGAAGGGCTGGCCGGCGAGTTCGTAGGCGCGCTGTTCGAGCGTGAGCATTTCCTGCCCCAGCTTGTGGCTTTGGCGGCCCAGTTCGGCCGCATCGACCCTGACCCCGTTGCGCTCGATCACGGTCAGCACGCGGGACACCTGGATCTCGAGCAGGTAGATGCGTTCCAGCCCGGCGTCGGCGGCCACCCGCGGGCGCAGCGCCCGATGCAACTGCAAGGTGAAATCGGCGTCCTCGCAAGCGTAATGCCCTGCCAGATCGACAGCCACTTCATCGAAGCCGATCTGCTTGGCCCCTTTGCCGCAAAGCTCTTCATAGGTAACGCCGCCGCGCCCCAGATAACGCTGCGCCAGGTCGTTCAAGCCCACGCCGCGGTGCGATTCCAGCACGTAGGCCTGCAGCATGGTGTCTTCCTGGATGCCGGCCAGCGCAATGCCCGCATTGGCGAACACGTGCGTGTCGTACTTGGCATGGTGCAGCAGCTTGGCGCTCGCCGGATCCTGCAGCCAGCCGCGCATGCGCGCGAGCACTTCCTGCCTGGGCAGTTGTACGGTGCTGTCGGGGCCGCGGTGGGCCAACGGGATATAGCAGGCCACGCCCGGCGCGATGGCCATCGAGATGCCGACCAGGCTGGCCTGCATTTCGTCGAGCGAGGTGGTTTCGGTATCCACGGCCACCAGCGGCGCTTGCGCCACCTGGGCCATCCACTCGTCGAAGGCCGGCCAGGTGGCGATGATCTGGTAGCGCAGTTCGGCCGGGGCGGCCGGCGCCTCGGCGATCACCCGCGCATCGCCCTGCGGCACGCGCTGGGCATCGCCGGTGAGTTCGCGCAGCCAGGTACGGAACCCATAGCGTTCGTACAGGGCTTGCAATGTTTCGGTATCGGGTTGGCTTGGCGCCAGGTCATCGATGGTGTCGACATGGCCGGTCAGGTCGCAATCGCATTTCACGGTAAGCAATTGGCGCGTCAGGGGAAACTGGCCTATGGCTTCGCGCAGATTGCTGCCCGCCACCCCTTTGATGCCTTCGGCCTGCTCGACCAGGGCTTCGATGGAACCGAATTCGGACAACCACTTGACCGCCGTCTTGGGCCCGACCTTGGTGACGCCCGGCACGTTGTCGACGGTATCGCCCACCAGCATCAGGTAATCGACGATGCGCTCGGGGGGCACGCCGAACTTGTTGCGCACGCCGGGCTCGTCGAGCACTTCTCCGCTCATGGTGTTGACCAGCGTGACATGCGGATCGACGAGCTGGGCAAGGTCTTTGTCGCCGGTAGAGACGATGGTGTGCACGCCCTGCCCCGCCGCCTGCCGCGCCAGGGTGCCGATGATATCGTCGGCCTCGACGCCCTCGATGGCCAACACCGGCCAGCCCAGCGCCCGCACCGCCTGGTGAATGGGCTCGATCTGAGCCGCCAGGTCTTCGGGCATGGGCGGCCGATGCGATTTATAGTCGGGATAGAGGTCGTCGCGGAACGTCTTGCCGCGCGCGTCGAAAATGCACGCCGCGTAGTCTGCCTTATGATCCGAAACCAGCTTGCGCAGCATATTGACGACGCCATAAAGCGCGCCCGTAGGTTCGCCTTGCGCATTGCGCAAATCAGGCATAGCGTGGAAGGCGCGGTACAAGTAGCTCGAACCGTCTACCAGCAATAAGGTTTTATTCATGGTTACAAAAGCAGAACTAGAAACGCCCGCCGGCAAGCAAATACCGGTGATTATGTCAGAGATACGGGCGGCGGCAGAGAAACTGGCCGATATCGGCCCCGCCGTCAGCGTGTTCGGCAGCGCCCGCATCAGCCGGGATTCCCCCCACTACGAAACCTGCGAAGCGATTTCGGCCGCCCTTGCCGATGCCGGTTTCGCCATCATCGCCGGCGGCGGGCCGGGCATCATGGAAGCCGCCAACAAGGGGGCCTTCGAAGCCGGCGGCACCAGTGTCGGGCTCAATATCAGCCTGCCCCACGAGGCGCACAACAACGAATACCAGACCATCAGCCTGTCGTTCGAGTATTTCTACTCGCGCAAGGCAACTTTCTTCATGCACAGCTTTGCCTATGTGGCCCTGCCAGGCGGCTTCGGCACCATGGACGAACTGTTCGAAGCCCTGACCCTGATCCAGACTGGCAAGGTGCCGCCGGCGCCCATCATTTTGGTGGGCAGCGAGTACTGGCACGGCCTGGTCGACTGGCTGGCCGAGCAGATGCTGCCCAACGGCATGATCGCCGCCCATGACCTGGAACTGTTCACGGTGGAAGACGACCCGCGCAAGGTCGTGCGGCGGGTCGTGGACTTCCATGCGCAACGGCGCACCGGCGCCGAGTATGCCCCTTCGCTGCCGGGCTGAGGCGGCATCGCAAGGCCTCAGGCCAAGGCCTGGGCCACTATCCGGCGCGCGCGTGCGACGAACTCCGTTTCGGTGGCGCGCGCGGGCAACAGGCAGAATTGCGCCTGCGGCAGCGCCGGCAAGCCCATACCCTGCAGCCGCGCTACCCCCGGCGCCAGTGCCGACTCGTTCAGGCAGGCCACACCCAGGCCGGCGGCCAGTGCCAATTGCAGGCCAGCCACCCCCGATGCCACGTGCGCGACCCGATGCGCGCGGCCGCGGCGCGCCAGCACGGCTTCGGTGAATTGCCGCAAGGCGCATGACTCGGGCAATACCAGCAGTGGCAAGGAGGCACCGCGATCCAGGCACATGCCTTCGGCGGCCATCCACCACAGCGGCTCGCGGCGCACCACGGTACCTGGCAGGCGCAGCGCGCCAGCAGTACGAACGTGCATGGTCAGGCCCAAGTCGTACTGGCCGCGGGCATAGGCCGACTCGATCTCGCCGCTATTCAGAATGGCGACATGCAGCCGCACTTGCGGATATTGCTGACCAAGGCGCCGCAGCAGTGCGGCGATATCGCGCGGACGGAAATAATCGGTCAGGGCCAGGCGCAGCTCGCCGTGCAACGCCACGCCTTGCAAATCGCGCAGCGCTTCGTCGGCCAGCGCCAGGATGCGCATGGCATGGGCTTGCAGCCGCAGGCCCGCCGGGGTGGCATGCACACCGGTCTTGCTGCGCATCAGCAAAGCCTGGCCGGCACGCTCTTCCAGCTTGCGGATCTGCTCGCTGACCGCCGATTGCGAAAGATGTACGACCGGCGCGGCGGCGGTCAGGCTGCCGGCATCGAGCACGGCGGCAAAGGTGCGCAATTGGTCGAGATCGAGGCCGGGCATGATCCATCCATCGGTTTTTCCGTTGGATATGATCGTAAATTCCCGTTATTCAAATGTCAAAACCGGCCCTAGACTGGCGACATGCTGAGTATCAGCCCGATGCAAACCCACCAGGAACCTCATCATGCCCCACATCGTGATCCATCTTTCCGGACAACCCGACGCCGCCCAGAGCCGCCGCGTGGTCGACCGAGTCATGGCGCTGACGCAATCGGTATTGGGCAAGGCGCCGCCGGTTACGGCCATCACCCTGCAGCACATTGCACCCGAAGCCTGGTTCATTGGCGGACGCCCCTTATCCGAAAGCGGGCACAACGCGTTCCACCTGGACATCAGCGTCACCGATGAAACCAACACCAAGCAGGAAAAGGCGCGCTTCATCGCCGCAATCTATGCGGCATTCCAGGAGCTGCTGGACAATTTGCACGAATGTTCGTACGTGCACGTGATAGATGCCCGCGCGGCAGCATATGGCTATGGCGGCGCCACCCAGGAATACCGCCACCAGCAGGCCAGCGTGTGAGCACAGCCAAATGAAAAAACCGGCAAGGCGCCGAGGCGCCTTGCCGGCTCTGTCCGCCTGGGCGGGCCTGCCGGAACCCTTGGTCAGGTGCTTTCGCGCGCCGCGCGGCGGCGGTCGTGTTCTTGCAGGTGGCGCTTGCGCAGGCGCATCGACTTGGGCGTGATTTCGACCAGCTCATCGTCATCGATGAACTCGACGGCGTATTCGAGCGACAGCTGGATCGGCGGCACCAGGCGCACGGCCTCGTCGGTGCCCGAGGCACGAACGTTGGTCAGTTGCTTGCCCTTGATGGGGTTGACCACCAGGTCGTTGTCGCGGCTATGGATACCGATGATCATGCCCTCGTACAGCGCCTCGCCCGGGCTGACGAACATGCGGCCCCGGTCTTGCAGCTTCCACAAGGCGTAGGCCACGGCGTCGCCGTTGTCCTGGCTGATCAGCACGCCGTTGCGGCGCTCGCCGATGGAGCCTTCGCGCATGGGCGCGTACTCGTGGAAGATATGGCTCATCAGGCCGGTGCCGCGCGTCAGCGTCAGAAACTCGTTCTGGAAGCCGATCAGGCCACGCGCCGGGATCAGGTATTCCAGCCGGGTGCGGCCACGGCCGTCAGGCTGCATGTCCTGCAAATCGCCTTTGCGGCGGCCCAGCTCTTCCATGACGCCGCCCTGGTGGGCGTCTTCGACGTCGATGGTCAGAGCCTCGTACGGTTCGCACTTGACGCCGTCGATATCCTTGAACACCACGCGCGGGCGCGACACGGCCAGTTCGTAGCCCTCGCGGCGCATGGTTTCCAGCAAGATGGTCAGGTGCAATTCGCCACGGCCCGAGACCTCGAATATGGTGTCGTCGCCGGTGTCGCGCACGCGCAGCGCCACGTTGGACTTCAGTTCGCGATCCAGGCGGTCGCGCAGTTGGCGGCTGGTAACGAACTTGCCTTCACGGCCGGCCAGCGGAGACGTGTTCACCATGAAGTTCATGGTAAGGGTGGGTTCGTCGATACGCAGCATGGGAAACGGCTCGGGCCGCGCCGGATCCATGACCGTGCAGCCTATGCCCAGCTCTTCAATGCCGTTGATCAGCACGATGTCGCCGGCTTCGGCTTCCGCGACCACTTCACGTTCCAGGCCCTTGAACTTCAGCACCTGGTTGATACGGCCCTTGCCAGAGGCGCCGTCCGGACCGAACTGATACGCCACTTCCATGCCGGCACGGATGCGTCCACGATTGATGCGGCCCACGCCGATCTTGCCCACGTAGCTGTTGTAGTCCAGCGAGATGACCTGCATCTGCAGCGGGCCATTGGGGTCGTCGTCGCGTTGCGGCACATGCTGCAAAATGGCCTCGAACAAGGGGCGCATGTCGCCTTCGCGCACGTCGGCCGTCAGGCCCGCGTAGCCCGACAGGCCCGAGGCATACACCACCGGGAAATCCAGCTGCTCTTCGGTGGCGCCCAGCTTGTCGAACAGGTCGAAGGTGGCGTTGATGACGAAATCGGGACGCGCACCGGGGCGGTCGATCTTGTTCACCACCACGATCGGCTTGAGGCCGAGCGCCAGCGCCTTGCGCGTGACGAAGCGCGTCTGCGGCATCGGGCCCTCGACCGCGTCGACCAGCAGCAGCACCGAGTCGACCATCGACAGAACGCGCTCGACCTCGCCGCCGAAGTCGGCGTGCCCGGGCGTGTCGACGATGTTGATGTGCGTGCCCTGCCACTGCACGGCGCAGTTCTTGGCGAGGAT
>DASPIV010000754.1:0-7719 GCA_035628955.1 Bordetella sp. | reverse complement strand
GGCGATCCGGGTGACCGGGATGTTTATGGCGCGCAACAGCACGCCCGTTTGTTCAAGGTGGAAATATGAGCGCGACCGGCCGTATCCTGAAGGAATTCGCGGCGCTGCCCCGGCGCCGTCCATTGCGCCTGCTCGGCGCGTCGGGGCAATTGGGCTATGGCATACCCAGCCCGGCGTTCAATGCCGGGCTCGAGCGCAAGCCGGATCTGATCGGCTGCGATATGGGGTCGATCGACATCGGGCCGTACTATCTGGGCAGCGGCAGTATGGCCACTGCGCGCGAGTCCACCAAGCGTGACCTGCGCAAGGTGCTGGTTGCGGCGCGCAAGCACGATATTCCGCTGGTCATCGGCTCCGCGGGTTCTGCCGGCGCCGCACCGCACCTGCAACAGACGCTGGAACTGGTACGGGAAATCGCCCGTGAACAAGGCTTGAAGTTCCGCCTGGCTTTTATCCCGGGCGATATTCCCAAAGATGTCGTGGCCGACGCGGTACGGGCCGGCGGCGTGCGGGGTATAGATGGCATGCCCGCGCTCACCGTGGAAGACGTCGAGGGGTCTGCGCAAATCGTGGGCCAGATGGGTATGAGCTCGTTTCGCCAGGCTTTCGAGGCCGACATCGATGTGCTGATCGCCGGCCGGGCCTGCGACACGGCGATTTTCTCGACCTTGCCCGTGTTGCTGGGTTTTCCGGTTGGCCTGTCGGTACATATGGCGAAGATCATTGAATGCGCGTCGCTGTGCTGCCTGCCGGGCGGCCGCGATTCCATCCTGGCGACCTTGGACGACGAAGGCTTCACACTGGAAAGCATGGCGCCCCAGCGGCGGGCCACACCGATTTCGGTGGCCGCCCACAGCCTCTACGAACAGAATGATCCCTATGTGATCATCGAGCCGGAGGGCAGGGCCGAACTGCATGAAGCAAAGTACGAAGAGGTCGACGAACGGCGCACGCGGGTCAGCGGGGCGAAGTGGGTCGAAGCGCCCAGGCACACGATCAAGATCGAAGGCGCCCGGCGCGTAGGCGAAAGGGCGGTGGTGCTGTGCGCGGCGGCCGATCCCCGTTTTATCGAGAAGCGTGAAGAGATCATGCGGGATATCTCGGCGGTGGTGCGCGACCTGGTCTGCGAAGATGCCGACGAAGACTATTCGCTGTACTGGCGTGTATATGGCGTAGACGGCGTGGCGGCCAGGTTGCCCGATACACCGTTGCCGGCCGAGGTATTCCTGTTGATCGAATGCATCGCACCCACGCAGGCCCGAGCTTCGGAAGTGATGCGCACGATGAAACAGTATCTGCTGCATTTCGGCTACGAAGGCCGGCTGTCTACCGGCGGCAACCTGGCGTTTCCATTCACGCCGCCAGAGGTCTCTGTAGGCACGGCCTACCAGTTCAGCGTCTATCACATCATGGAAACAGACAGGCTGGACGAGCTGTTCCCGGTGACAGTGGAGCAGCTGTAGCCATGTATCCCCATGGGCCGGCAGCTGGTGCACGCCGGCCTGGCCTTGCCAGAGGCAGGATCAGCGTGCGTCCTGCTCATTGGCGCCATCGGCGGTCAAGGCCTCGATCAAGGCCGTGGCTGCCGGTGTCAATGCGGCCATGTCGCGTACCCCGATGCGTAGTTCGCGGCTGGCCCAGGCGTTTGCCAGCGGCACGATCGAAATCTGCATGCTGCGGGCTTGCCGCAAGGCGGCGGAATGGGGAATCACGGCGATGCCTACACCGGATTCGACCAGGCCGCATACTGCCGCAAAACTATTGGCCTGAATGCGCAACCGCATGGGAATGCCTTCGGTAGCGGCCTTGCGCAGCATGAATACCTGCAAGGGGGCGTGTTCGGGCATGCCGACGTAATCGTATTGCAGCGTGGCGGCGAATTCCACGGGCCCGGCGCCGGCCAGCGGATGCTCGCCGGGCGTGGCCAGCACCAGGCGTTCTGTGCGGAAGGCACGGTATATCAGCGATTCGTCGGGCTGGTCCGTGGTCAGGATGCCGATGTCCGCGGCGCCTTGCTTCAGCGCGCGGGCAATCTCGCCCGACGGCCTTTCGTGCAGGTCGATATTCATGCGGGGATGGGCCAGCAGGAATTTCTCGATCACCGACGGAATGGTGTCTCCCATCGACAATGTATTGACGAACAAGCGGATGCAGCCATCCAGGGTGCCAGCTTGCGAGCGCAGCGTTTCGTTCAATTGATGCAATTCTTCGAGCACCGCGCGGGCATGGCGCACGAAATTGCGGCCCGCCGTGGTAGGCACCAGACCTTGGGTAGCGCGATAGAACAGCTGTGTTTCCAGTGATTCCTGCACTTTCTTCAGGCGTGCGCTGGCGGCGGGTGCCGACATGTGCGTACGCTCGGCGCCGCGAGTCAGGCTGGCCGTGTCGACGACGTTGACGATCAGTCGCAGATCGGTAAGGTCGTAGTCGAAACGCATCGTCTCAGGTGGCTCCGTGAAGAAAGGGGGCGGGGCAATGGGATATCGGCGCGGCTGCGCAACCCATGTTACTTGCATGGCCAGCCCGTGGACAACGGTTGGCAGGCTTCTTAAGCATTGGTGAATTCGCCGGCTACAGAAAACAAATTGCCCGGGCTGCCGATTGCGGCGAAGCTTGCCGCATGTTTATTCCGGCTGGAGACCCGACATGAAAAGAATCGCACACCTGCTTGCCCTGCTCCTGTCCGCCTGCGCGCTGGCGCCGGCTGTTGCCGCGCCGACTCAGGGTTATCCCGAGAAGAGCGTGACCATCGTCGTGCCATACGCGGCGGGCGGCGGCGCCGATATCCTGGCCAGGCTGCTGAGCCAGAAGCTGGGCCCGATGTGGGGACAGTCAGTGGTGGTGGAGAATCGCGCGGGCGCGGGTGGATCGGTGGGATCCGCGCATGCGGCGCGCGCCACACCTGATGGATACACCTTGCTGATGGCCTCGCCCAGCCACACGATCAATGGCGCGCTGTACAAGAACCTGTCGTTCGATGCGGTGCAGGACTTCGATCCGGTGGTGTTGGTGGCGTCCGGCCCGCTGGCGCTGGTGGTGCCGGCCCAGGGCTCCATCCAGACGCTGGACGATTTCGTGACGCAGGTACAAGAGCCTGGCGTCATCAATTTTGCGTCGGCCGGCGTGGGCAGTTCACCCCACTTGGCGGGCGAACTATTCAATCAGATGGCGCAAGCGAAGATGACGCATGTTCCGTACAAGGGCACGGCCCCAGCCTTGACCGACTTGCTGGCCAATCGGGTGCAGGTGATGTTCGCGCCAGTACCCACGGTAATGCCGCATCTCAAGAGCGGAGCGCTGAAGGTTCTGGCGGTGACTTCGCTGGAGCCCTTTGCCGCGCTGCCCGGCGTGCCTGCCCTGGCCCAGCGGTTTCCCGGCTACGAGGTGCTGCAGTGGTGGGGGCTGGTAGCCCCGGCAGGCACGCCACCGGCAGCGGCCAACAAGGTGAATGCCGACGTGGCCGCCGTGCTGCGCAGCCCCGATGTGCAGGACCGGCTCGAGGCGCTGGGCGCGGACGCGGGTGGTCAGCCGGCCAGCCACCTGGGAGACCTGATCAAGGAAGAAATCCCCAAATGGGCCGATGTCGTCAAAGCTGCCAACGTACAGCCGGAGTAAACACAGGATGCGTATCACCCGCGAGCTTGCACAATTCGTGGCGACCACGCCGTCAGCCGCGATTCCCGCCCAGGTGCGGCAGCACACGGTGCGAACCGTGGTCAATTGGGTCGCCTGTGCGCTGGGCGGTGCCCATGACGCAACCGTACTGGCGGCGCAAAATGCTCTTCAGCCCTTCATGGGGCCACCGCGGGCCACGCTGATCGGCCATGCGGGCAAGGTCGATGTGCTGCACGCCGCGTTGCTCAACGCCGTCAGCTCGCACGTGCTGGATTTCGACGACACCCATCTTGAAACGCTGGTACACCCCAGTGGGCCAGTGCTTGCCGCCTTGCTGGCGCTGGCGCAGCACCAGCCGATTACCGGCAAGGACTTTATCGATGCCGCGGTCCTGGGCATAGAAACCGAATGCCGCATCGCGCTGGGCTTGGGCAAGGCCCATTACGACGCGGGCTGGCATGTGACGGGTACGGCGGGGGTTTGCGGCGCAGCCGTCGCGGCTGGCCGGGCCTTGGGGCTGGATGCCCGCCGCATGGCATGGGCGCTGGGCATTGCCGCCACACAGTCCGCCGGGCTGCGCGAGATGTTCGGCTCGATGTGCAAGAGCCTGCATGCCGGCCGGGCCGCGCAAAATGGCTTGTCGGCGGCCCTGATGGCGCAGGCCGGGTTCACCAGTTCGGAACAGGCCCTCGAGGCGCCGCGCGGCATGGCCCGCGTAATGTCCAGCCAGCCCGACCTGGCGCGCATTATCGAGGGCCTGGGTTCGGTATGGGAGACCTCGGCCAATACCTTCAAGCCGTATGCATGCGGTCTCGTCATTCATCCAGTGATCGATGCGTGCCGCGATATCGCCGGGCAGGGCGTGGCACCGGACGCCATCACCGAAGTGGTGCTGCATGTGCACCCGCTGGTGGTCGAGTTGACCGGGAAGCCATCGCCAACCACAGGGCTGGAAGCCAAGTTCAGCGTCTTTCATTGCGCTGCCGCCACGCTGATCGACGGCACCAGCCGCCATTCGCATTTCTCGCAGGCTTGCGTGGCGGACACGCGCATGGCGGCACTGCGCGACCGGGTGCGAGTGCAGGTGCAGGAAGGCATGCGACCCGACGCGGCGCGTGTCATCGTGGCGCTGCGCGACGGCACCCGCCGTGAGGCGCATGTGGCGCATGCGCTGGGCAGCATGCAGCGGCCGATGTCGGAAGAAGACTTGTCGGTGAAATTCCGTGCGCTGGCCGCCGAGTCGCTGCCGGCAGGCCGCATCGAAGCGGTGTTGCAGCAATGCTGGGCCATCGAAGGCAGCCCGGACGTCGCTGCCTTGGCCGATATCCTGGTTGGCTGAGTCCACGGGCTCTATGTTCAAGGCGCATATGACAGACCGCGATCCCGCTCTCGATGATCTGCTGGCGGCCGTGTGGCCACAGGCCAGCCAGGTAGATCCGCAACGCATGGTGGCCCTGGTGGGCGAAGTGCGCACCATCGTGCAGGCCGCGCGGCGCGCGGCGCAGGGCAATGCCTTCGACGACGAGCCCAGCGGCTTCGCGGCGATGTTGCATGGCCTGGCCGAACCGGGCGAGGCCAGCGATGCCTGATATGCCGGCGTTGCTGGACATCGAACTGTGCGAGGCCGCCAGGCGTATCCGCGCCGGCGAGGTGTCGTCGGAAGCACTGACCCGCCTGGCACTTGAGCGCGCGCGTACCGTACAGCCGCGGATGAACTGTTTTATTGCCATCGATGAGCAGCAGGCGCTGGAAGAGGCCCGGGCGGCCGACCGAGCCGTCGCCGGTGGCAATGTGCTGGGCCCGCTGCACGGCGTACCGCTTGCGCATAAAGACATGTTCTATCGTGCCGGGCGCGTCACCACAGGAGGCAGCAAGCTGCTGGCCGAGCATCGCCCCACCATTACTGCGACGGTGGCGCAGCGTCTGCAGGATGCCGGCGCGATCTGGCTGGGTGCGCTGCACATGGCGGAGTTCGCCGCCAATCCGATCGGGCAGAATGCGTCGTACGGGGACTGCCGCAATGCCTGGGATCGAACCCGCATCAGCGGAGGGTCTTCCAGCGGCTCGGCGGTGGCCGTGGCGCTGCGGGCCTGCTATGGATCGCTGGGGTCCGATACGGGCGGGTCGATCCGCATGCCGGCCGCCCTGAACGGCATCGTGGGCCTGCGCCCCACTTACGGCCGTGTCAGCCGCCATGGCATTCTGCCGCGCACCTGGAGCATGGACACCGTCGGCCCAATGGCCCGCACTGCCCGGGACTGCGCACGCCTGCTGGGTGTGATTGCCGGGGCGGACCCCCGCGACCCGACGGCCAGCTCGCTTCCTGTTCCCGACTATGAAGCCGAGCTGACCGGCAGTATTGAAGGCCTGCGGATCGCGGTGCCGGCAAATTATTTCTACGACGAAACGACGCCCGAGGTGCGGCAAGGCCTGGAACGCAGCCTGCGCGTGCTCAGCGGACTGGGCGCACGCATTGTCGAAGTGTCGGTTCCAGATCCGGCCCGCCTGTATCAACTGGGTAACCTGATCAGCCAGGTCGAGGCGGCCGCTATCCACGCCGACTTGGTGCAGCGGTCCGGCGGCGATTACCCGCTGGTGCTGAAGACCCGCATGCAGTCCGGCGCTTATGTACCGGCCGTGGACTACCTGGGGGCCTTGTCGGCGCGGGCACGCCTGGCGCAGGAATTCGCCACGGCGGTGTTCGGATGTGCCGACGTGCTGCACGTGCCGGTGATCAGCATGGCGGCGCCCACGCTGGAAGAGGCATCGCCGGTGGCGGCATCCGATGTGTTTCCTTTGCTGGCACGCACCGCTCGCTGCACCCGGCCGTTCAGTACCGTGGGCATGCCGGCGCTGTCCGTTCCCGCGGGATTCACATCTGAAGCGCTGCCGATAGCCTACCAACTGGTAGGCCGCCCATTTTCCGAAGGCCTGCTGCTGCGGGTGGCGGACGCGTACCAACGCGCAACTGACTGGCACACCCGGGCTCCCATTATTCCAACAACCTGAAAGGGGACAAAAAATGCTTATTCTTCGTACGCTCGCGGCGTTCTTCCTGGCAGCCAGTTCGACCGCCTATGCGCAAGACTATCCCACGCGCCCGCTGACGCTGATAGTGCCTTTTTCCGCAGGTGGCGGCGCCGATATGGTCGGCCGCATTCTGGCCCAGAAACTGACCGCCTCGCTAGGCCAGTCGGTAGTGGTGGAAAACCGCCCCGGCGCGGGCGGGAACATAGGTGCGGAAGCCGTGGCCCGCGCCGCCCCCGACGGGTACACGCTGTTGCTGACCAGCAGCGCGTTCGTGATCAACCCAAGCCTCTATGCAAAGATTTCATACGACCCATTGAAAGACTTCCGGCCGATCTCGCAGCCAGCCCTATTGCCCAATGTGCTGGTCGTACCCACGGCATTGCCCGTCAAGAGCGTGGCCGAACTGGTGGCCTACGCCAAGGCCCATCCCTTGTCATACGCTTCGGCGGGCGTGGGTACCGGCACGCACTTGGCTGGCGAGATGTTCAAGTTGGCCACTCATCTGGATTTGGTGCATGTGCCGTACAAGGGCGGCGGAGCCGTCACGACCGATCTGCTGGCCGGCCGGGTCGCGCTCAGTTTCGCGACATTGCCGTCGGTGATCCAGTATGTGCAGGAAGGCCGGATGCGGGCCTTGGCCATGACCACGGATGTGCGCTGGGCGGGCCTGCCCGATGTTCCGACCATGCAGCAGGCTGGCTTCAAGGACTTCGATATCAGCACTTGGATCGGCCTGCTGGCACCGGCCGGGACGCCGGACGCGGTGGTGGAAAAATTGCATCGCGAAGTGGCGCGCATTGTTCAAGAGCCGGACGTGCGCGAACGATTCGTGACGCTGGGCATGATGCCGGTCGGCGACTCGTCCGCCGAATTCGGCGCGCAGATCCGGCGCCAGCTGGCCATGTACAAAGAGTTGGTCAAGGCGTCGGGCGCCAAGCTGGATTGAGGGGTGAACCAGCCCGGCGCGGCGCTGTGGCACGCGTGCCTAATGTGCGCTCAACTGGGATGCATGCCACTTGAGCAGCCGCGCCTCGGCCATTTCGATAGCCTTGAACGACAGCACGCCCAGCACAC
>DASPIV010000753.1:0-3979 GCA_035628955.1 Bordetella sp. | reverse complement strand
TCCCGGGCTGGTGTACTGCGCCATCAGCGCATTCGGCCAGGACGGCCCGTATCGCGATCGCCCTGCGCACGATCTGGCCATCGAGGCCTTGACCGGCGCACTGACGCTGACAGCCGGCGCGGATGAACAGCCTGCCATCCCCAACCTGCCCCACGCCGACCTGCTGAGCGGCCTGCAAGGCCTGGCCGGTGTGCTGATGGCGCTGCTGCGCCGCCAGACTACCGGCAAAGGCGATTACATCGATATCTCCATGTCCGATTGCATGATCGCAGCCCTGCGCAATGTGCTAGGATCGACTTTTTCCCAGAATCAGGCGCCGGAACCGGGCCAGGATAGAACCACCGGCGGCAGCGCCTTCTACCGGGTATATCAAACGCGCGACGGCGGCCATATCGCGCTGGCGGGCCAGGAACCCAAGTTCGTCCACGCCTTGCTCAATGCGTTGAATCGCCCCGACCTGGTGCCGTTGTGCCTGCAAGGTCCCGGACAGCATCAGGCACCGGTGGTGGATTTTCTGGAACATGCGTTTCGCCAGGCCACACGCACCCAATGGGAAGCACGACTGGAATCGCTGGATATGTGTTTCGGGGGGGTCAACACCCTGCCGCAGGCGCTCGAAGACCCGCAAGTGCAGGCGCGCGGCATCGTGCTGCACGACCCGGATGGCCGGCCGCATATCGGCAGCCCTATCCGCTTCTTGAACGAACCGGCCACGATCAACCTGGAGTCGCCGGCGCTGGACCAGCATCGCGATCTGCTGGCCAGCCGTCCAGAACCGACACCCGGGCAATAAGAAACCAAACGGCCTAGCTCGGGTCTATGTGCGCATCGCGTATCGCAGCTCCCCAGGCCTGCTGCTGGTCCTCGACCAGCTTTGCCAGATCCTGCGCGCTGCTGGGCTTGACTTCCAGTCCCAGCGCGGCCATTCGTTTCTTGACTTCCGTTTTATTCAAGACCTTGACCAAGGCCGCATTCAAGGTACTGATCACCGCCGGCGGCGTTCCAGCGGGAGCCATCAGGCCGCCCCAATTGGCAAAGTTGAATCCGGGATAGGCCTCGCCCACGGCGGGCAGTTCGGGCAGCACCGATGACCGCTCGTCGGCCATCACTCCGATCGCGCGCAACCGGCCGCCTTCCACGAAGGCGCGCGCGGATCCCCAGTCGCTGAATACAAAATCCACCCGGCCCGCGGCCAGATCCGTCATCGCGTCAGGTGAACTCTTGTAGGCAACTTCTGTGGCATTGAGTTTTGCCAAGCGGTTGAAGTGCGCCGCGCCGACACGGCCCGACGCGTTGCCATAGCCGTAGAACGCCTGATCCTTGGCCCGCAGTTGCTCTACCAACTGTTGTGGCGTCTGGGCGGACGCCTGTGCCGGCACCAGCAATACGAATGTGTAGTTATTCAATCCCCCCACGGCGGAAAAATCCTTGATGGGGTCGTAGGGCAGGTTCCTGGTCAGGAACGCCGCGGTGGAATGCGTGGAAGAACTACCCATTCCCAGCGTATAGCCGTCGGCCGGGGCACGGGCCAATGCGCTGGTCGCGATCTGACCCAAAGCGCCCACTTTGTTCTCTACGACGATGGGGGTGTTCAGCTCAGGCTGCAGGTACTGGGCCAACAAGCGGGCCAGGATATCGCCCCCGCTGCCTGGCCCGAACGCGACGATGATCTTGATGGGCTTGGACGGAAACGTGTCTGCCTGCGTCGCCCCGCCCGTAAGGAGCAGCGCACCGCACAGCACGATATGTATGAGTTTCTTCATTGGTCGCTCCCCATGGCGGAAAATCCATATAGCCGCTGCGGATTCGCGGCCAGAATCGCGTCGCGCAGCGCAGCGTCTGGCACACATTTCCCCAGCAAGTCCAACAAGTCGCCCGTGTTGGGCATGATTTTTCCAAAGCTGACATGCGGCCAATCCGTTCCCCACACGCATCGGTCCGGTGCGGCCTGGGCCAGTGCCTGCGCAAACGGGATGACATCCGGGTACGGTGGCGCCGCCAGCGAAATACGGAATCCGCCCGACAATTTCACCCAGGCGCCGTCGCGCACCAGGTGCAGCAAGGTGCGCCCGGCTTCGGTATCGGCCAGATCAGGCGACACGTAGCCCATATGGTCAAACACCGCCGGCACACGCAGCCGTGCAATACGCGGAGCCAGCGACGGCAATTGGCCGGCGTTGACCAGGAACTGCAGATGCCAGTCCATCTCGCGGCAAATCGCTTCGTAGTCGGCCAGCGCATCGACGCCGACACCACCGCCGGTCGTGGTATTGAGCCGCAGCCCCACGATCCCGGCATCTTTCAATTCCAGCAAGCTGCCCTGATCCAAATCGTGCGGAATCACGGCGACGCCACGCAGCCGATCGCGATGCGCCTTGACGGTGTCCCGCATCAAGCTGTTGTCAGTACCGTGCACGCTGACCTGGATCAGTACGCCATAGGCCAGTCCCGTGGCATCCAGCATGCGCAGGTATGCTTCTGGCGGCGCGGGGTGCGGCGTGTAGCTGCGATTCTCTATCCATTGCGTGCCGATGACATGCGCGTGTGTATCCACCGCCCCGGCCGGCAAGGTGTAGGTGCGCGGCGGATGCGGCGAATCGTCCGGTGCGGGGTCCGGTTCCAGCCTGCCGCGGCCGCTTGAATGGGACATGTCAAGCCCCCGTCTTGATACGGCCGGCCGCCACCATCGCACGCATGAAGTCGTCTTCCTTGCGCATAATGCGTGAATAGTCCTGTGACGTTCCCCATTGCACAAACGATCCCATGCTGGCCATGCCTTCGACAAAGCGGCTGTCCTTGATCGCGGCGCTGGCGGCCTGCTGCAAGGTCTGCATCACGTTGTCGGGTAGCTTCTGCGGCCCCGACATACCCAGGTAGGTAGTCACATCGAAGGGCTCGGGGCCCAGCGACGACACCGACGGAATGCCGGGCAGCGCCGCTTGCGGCGGCCCGAACACGGCCACAGGAATCAACGCGCCCGACTCGATATACGGCTTGGATGTGGATATCTGATCGGCGGCAACCTCGATCTGCCCGGCCAGCATGTCCTGCAGCATGGGATTGGATCCCTTGTACGCAATCCCGTTGAATTGCACCTTGCCCACCGCCTCCAGGTCCAGCATGGCCAGGTGGTTGGGAGTACCCAGGCCGCTGTAGCCCATAGGCACCGCTCCTGGCTGCGCCTTTGCCTTTTGCACCACATCGGCCAGCGATTTGAAGCGGCTGCCTTTCCTGACCACCAGCACCAAAGGTGTCTTGCTGACCAGACACACCGGCTGGATGTTGTCTGTGCCATAGCGGACCTTGACCAGGTGGGGGGTAACCGAGAACACACTGGGCGCCGAGAACAACAGGGTGTAGCCGTCGGGCACCGCCCCGATGACGTGCATAGCGCCTATCGCGCCGCCGCCGCCGGGCTTATTGCCCACAATCACCGATTGTCCTAGCGCTTTACCCAGCGCGTCGGCAAACAGCCTGGCGGTGAGATCGCCATTGCCGCCCACGGCATAGGGAACCCACAGCGTCAGCGGACGCGAAGGATAGGTTTGCGCGAATGACGGACGCGCGGCTACCGCTGCTAGCGCCGTCGCGGACGCTCGCAAGAAAGCTCGACGAAGCATGATGACCTCTGCGATCAGTTAATGTCAGGGGCGAAAAAAGCGCCGGCCTTGAACACCGTGGGCTGCGCGGCGACGCCGTTTTTGCTGGCGTCGCCAGCGGCGTGGCGGCCTTGCGAATCCGAACGACTTTGCATAGCCTCGTTCGGAATGCCGAACTTGGGATGCAGATCGGTCGAATCCTTTACGGCTGCCGCGCCTACGCGGAACATCACCAGATTTCCCTGCGCCTCGTTCGCCTTGAAGCGGTAGCGCGTACCGCGCGGCAGCGTCACGCCTTCGAACGCGCGCACCGTGGTCGTGCTTTCGTCTTCAAAATGAAATACGGCTTCACCCTGAAGCACCAGAAATACGTGATCCTC
>DASPIV010000752.1:0-6034 GCA_035628955.1 Bordetella sp. | reverse complement strand
CCGCAGGAAGATTTCGCGGATCGGGTAGGCCAGCAGCAGGCCGTACGAAAAATGCACCAGCCGGTCGAAATGATTGCGGCGCCAGCCCAGCGCCTCGTTCAGGCCGTGCCCGGTCAGGGCGCGCCACCAATCGTCGTATGGCACCAGCGAATAGGTATAGTGCGCCCCCACGGCGTGCAGGCACAGGAACAGGAATATCAGCGTGTACGACACCCGCGAGAATGCGAACCAGCGGCGCGTGACCAGCAGCGCCGCGCCGAACAGCAGCACCAGCGCGTTCTCGAGCAGCCAGTCGGCGCGGTCGTGCGGCTCGATGGCCAGCGCGACCCACAAGACGGCATAAAGGGTGGCGAGCAGCCCCAGGTAGGCATGACGGGCGCGGGTGGAACGGGCCATGATTCAGTCGTCGGCAACCCGGCCGCGCAGGCGCTTGACCTCGCCGTGCAGCACCTTGCGCTGGACGCGGCGGCGCTGCGACGCGCGGGTGGGCCGCGTGGGCCGGCGCGGCTTGGCCGGCCGGGCCGCGCCGCGCACCATCTCGGCCAGCCGCTCGAGCGCCTCGGCACGATTTTTTTCCTGGCTGCGAAACGACTGCGCCTTGATGACGATGACGCCGTCCTTGGAAATGCGGCGGTCCGGCAGCGCGCACAGCGCTTCTTTCAGGTGCGCCGGCAGGCTGGAGGCGCGCACATCGAAGCGCAGGTGGACGGCGCTGGATACCTTGTTCACATTCTGTCCGCCCGCCCCCTGGGCGCGGATCATGCTGAACTCGATATCGCGCTCGTCCAGATACAGGTCATCCTGGACGTGATACATAGGCCGCAAGTCTACGCCAGTCGGCCCGCGGCCGCGACTGGCGCCATACCGGTAAAATAGCGGTTTGGACAGGGCCGGCCACAAGCCGTAGCCATTGCATGACTTATTCCACCAAAGAAATCTTCAAGACCTTGCAGGGCGAAGGCGCCCAGGCCGGCCGCGCGGCCGTGTTCTGCCGGTTTGCCGGCTGCAACCTGTGGTCCGGCCGCGAAGCCGACCGCGCAAGCGCGGCCTGCACGTTCTGCGACACCGACTTCATCGGCACCGATGGCCCGGGCGGCGGCAAATTCGCCAACGCGGCGCTGTTGGCCGACGCCATCGCCGCGGCCTGGGGGCCCGGTACCCAAGACCGCTACGTCGTGTTCACCGGCGGCGAACCGCTGCTGCAACTCGACACCGCGTTGCTGCAGGCCGTACATGCTCACGGCTTTACCGTCGCCATCGAGACCAATGGCACGCTGGCCCCGCCCGCGGGTATCGACTGGATCTGCGTCAGCCCCAAGGGCAGCACCCGGGTCATCATCGAGCGCGGCCACGAACTCAAGCTGGTCTATCCGCAGGTCGACGCCCGCCCCGAGGCCTACGCTCACCTGGACTTCCAGCATTTTTTCCTGCAGCCCATGGACGGCCCGGCGCGCGCCGCCAATACCGAACGCGCGGTCCAGTACTGCCTGCAGCACCCGCAATGGCGGCTTAGCCTGCAAACGCACAAATACATAGGCATTCCATGAACCACCGCCGCATCGCGCGCCACCCCCAATGATCTCGGTAACCCGCAGGCTCGAGTTCGATGCCGGCCATCGCATTCCCGATCACCGCAGCCAATGCCGCAACCTGCATGGCCATCGCTACGTGCTCGAAGTGACGCTGGCGGGCGATATCGCCGACGCGCCCGGCCAGTCCGACAACGGCATGCTGATGGACTTCTCGGACATCAAGGCGATCGCCAGGCAGCATATCGTCGACCCCTGGGACCACGCCTTCCTGGTCTATCGCGACGATACGGCGGTGCGGAGCTTCCTGGATACGCTGCCCGGCCACAAGACCGTGGTGCTCGACTGCATACCCACGGCCGAGAACCTGGCCCGCGTCGTCTTCGCCACCCTGGCGCCGCACTATCAGGGCCACTACGGGGCCCAGTTGCGCCTGGCGCGCGTCCGCCTGTACGAAACCCCCAACTGCTGGGCCGACTGCACCGGCTGACAGTCCAGGGCAGCGGCCAGCCTACAGGCCTTTTTCGCGGGTGGCCATCAAGTAGTTCTGGGCCGCGCCGTCGTTGACGCTGGCCCACAGCAACTGGTCGTTGCGGAACGCCTTCCAGGACACCAGCACCTTGGCAAAAGACGGATTCTTGGCGGCGTAGTCGTCCAGCACTTCGCGCGTAGCGCGCTGCATGGCGTGCATCACTTCGGGCGGCCAGGCCTTCAGCTTGACGCCCTGCGCCACCAGGCGCTTGAGCGCCGGGATGTTGTTGGCGTCATACTTGGCCAACAGATCGTCGGCCGCGCGGGCACTGGCCGCGCGCAGGGCTTCCTGGTAGCGCGGCGGCAACTTGGCCCAGCTGTCGCGGTTGATGGCCAGGCACAGGCTGGCGCCCAGTTCCAGCACGCCCGGCCCGTAGTAGTAGCCGGCCACTTTGGCGAATCCCAGTTTCTCGTCGTCGTAGGGGCCCACGAATTCCACCGCGTCCAGCGAACCTTTTTCCAGGGCTGGATAAATATCGCTGCCGGCCACCTGCTGCGGAATGGCGCCCAGTTTTTCATACACCATGCTGAGCAGGCCGGGCGTGCGGATGCGCAGGCCCTTCAGGTCGTCGGGCGTATTGATTTCTTTGCGGAACCAGCCCCCCATTTGCGCGCCGGTGTTGCCGCAGGGAATCGCCAGCGCATTGAAGCGGGCATACAGTTCATCGATCAGCGCCGCCCCGCCGCCATGCAGCAGCCAGGCGGTATGCTGGCGCGGCGTCAGCCCGAACGGCACGCCTGTATCGAAAACCAGCGCCGGCTCTTTACCCAGGTAATAGAACCCGGCGGTATGGCCGCATTCGGTGGTGCCGTTCTGCACTGCGTCCAGCACCTGCAGCGGCGGTACCAGTTCACCGGCCGAGAATGGCCGGATCTTGAATTTGCCATCTGTCAGCGCGGCCACCTGCGCGCACAGGAACTCGGCAGCGCCCCAGACCGTGTCCAGCGATCGCGGGAAGCTGCTGGGCATGCGCCAATTGATGGCGGGCGCCTCTTGCGCCACGGCGGGCGCGGCCAGCGCGGCGCCACCGGCGCCGGCCAAGGTCAGGAATCGACGACGTTGCATGGCACGGCTCCTTAGTCAATGCAATCGGGCGCTTCGCGCAGGGCGCGACGGGCGAAATAGGCGAATGTCAAAGCCAGGATCTTGGGCTTGACCAGGAAATCATGCGATTCGCGCGCCAGCTCGGCCGGCACCGGCTTGACCGGCCCGATGGCGCGGGCGCGCAATTGCAGCGCCGCCACCTGCTCCAGCCAGATCGCCATGACCGTGGCTTCTTCGATGGACTTGCCGGCGGTCAGCATGCCGTGGTTGGCCAGCAGAATGGCACGCTTGCCGCCCAGCGCGGCCGAAATGATCTCGCCTTCGTCGTCGCCGATGGGCAAGCCCGGCCATTCGGCCAGGTAGGCGCAATCGTCGAAGAACGGCGTGGCATCCATGTGCGCCACCACCAGCGGCTCGCCCACCATCGACAGCGCCGACACCGCGGGCGGATGCGTGTGCACGATGCACTGGACTTCGGGCCGATGCCGGTAAACCCAGGCATGGAAGCGGTTGGCCGGATTCGGCAGCGACTTGCCATCCAGCGGCTTGATGTCTTCGTCGATCAGAATCAGTTCGCTGGCGCGCGCCTCGTCGGCGCCCATGCCGAACGGCAAGGTCAAGATCGTGCCCGGCGCCTCGCCGCGGGCAGTGATCTGGCCGGCCAGGCCGCCATGCCAATGGCCTTGCGCGGCCAGCATGCGGCAGGCCAGCGCCATTTTCTGGGCGGGAGACCAGGCCACCTGCGGGGTGGCGCGCTCTTCGATCTCGCGATCGACGCGGCGACGCAAGTCGTCCTTGTCCTGGGAAGCGTAATTCGACATGAGAGTCATCCTGGTAATGGCAGCAGCAGCGTTGTCTTATAGGCAACTTGTTGCCCAAAGTACAAATAATTGCCCCATGATTCAACACGGGGAAACCCGCAGGCCGACTGCTGCCCGGGTCGTCCAAAAGTGGCATCATGCAGCCTTCGCCCGTCTCGATTGCCGCCTAGTCCATGCCGCCCAAACGCTTGCCGCCTGTCGCCGCCGCCCCCGATGCCCAGCAGGTGGGCCTGCGGATGCGGGCCACGCGGCGGCGCCGCAAACTGACGCTGGCCCAGCTATCGGCCCAGACCGGGCTGGACAAGGGCTTCCTGTCGCGCCTGGAACGAGGCGAGAAATTCGCCTCGGTGGGCTCGCTGCATACGGTGGCGGTTGCCCTGGGGACCTCGCTGTCGGCCCTGCTGGGCGAAACCGATCCGCAAGACGAAATCCATATCGTGCGCGCCGGCGAACGCCATCGCATGGCCACCTCGGCCACCGACCCGGGCGAACACGCCTATGAAGCCATCACCATGGGCGGCAGCAACGGCGGCCTGTCGGTCATGGTGGTCCAGGTGGGCACACATGGCGAACGCACGGTCGCGCATCACGGCGGCGATGAACTGATCTTCGTGCTGGAAGGCCGCGTGCGCGTGCATTTCGGCGAACACACCGTGCTGCTCGAGCGCGACGACAGCGTGCGCTTTCCGGGCTACCTGCCGCACAGCCTGCACGCCGAAGGCCGCAAGACCGCCCGCGCCCTGATCATCATCGCCAGCGATCAGGCGTAATGCCCCAGCCCCTGGACCGCCCCTGCCCATACTCTTTATTTTAATTGATAGGATACTAATAAATAGGATACAATCGAAATCATGAGCCCGCCCTCCGATTCCCGCCTTATGGCCGCCACGGCCAGCCTGATGGTCTTGTCGCGCGCCTACCGTGGCGCCGCCGATGCCGCCTTGTCCGAATACGGCCTGTCGCAGGCCACGGCATGGCCGGTCATCATCGCCGGCCGCCTGGGCGACGGCGTGCGCCAGGGTGCCCTGGCCGAAGCGCTGGGGGTCGAAGGCCCGTCCCTGGTGCGTGTGCTCGACCAGTTGGTTTCGGCCGGCCTGATGGAACGCCGCGAAGCCCCGAACGACCGCCGCGCTCGCACCCTGCACCTGACGCCTGATGGCCAGGCCTTGCGCGAGCGGGTCGAGTGCGTGCTGGCGACCCTGCGCCGCCAGTTGTTCAAAGACGTCAGCGATACCGACCTGGAAGCCTGTCTGCGGGTGTTCGACATACTCAAGACCACCCTGGGACGGCAGTCGGCTTCAGCCACCGAAGAGGACAGCCGGCCATGAAACTGCCCAATGCCGACGAGCTGCTCTTCTCGATCAAATGTTATGTGGGCGCCGTTACGGCGCTTTATCTTTCGTACAGCATCGGCCTGCCCCGCCCGTTCTGGGCCATGACCACCGCCTACGTGGTGTCGCAACCGTGGGCGGGAGCAGTCCGTTCGAAAGCGGTATTCCGACTGGGCGGCACGTTCTTCGGCAGTGCCGTGATGGTGTACCTGGTACCGCGCCTGTCCAACGCGCCCGAGCTGATGATCCTGGCCATGGTGCTGTGGGTAGGGCTGTGCCTGTATATCGCGGTGCTCGACCGCACGCCGCGCTCGTACCTGTTCATGCTGGCGGGCTATACCGCTGCCATGATCGGTTTTCCCAGCGTCACCGATCCCGCCACTGTATTCGACACCGCGCTGGCGCGGGTCGAGGAAATCAGCCTGGGCATCGTATGCTCCACACTGGCGCACAGCCTGGTGCTGCCGCGCGGCATCGCCAAGCCGTTGATGGCCCGGCTGGACGCCACGGTGCGCGATGCCCGCAACTGGATCCGCGAAACCCTGACGCAGCGCGACGATGCCCAGCGCGGCAAAGAACGCCGGGTGCTGGCCGAAGACATCACACTGCTGCGCATGCTGTCGACCCACGTACCGTTCGACACCGGCAATATCCGCTGGACAGCCGGTGCCGTGCGCGCCATGCAGGACCAGATCGCCGCCCTGACACCGCTGGTGTCGGCCGTGGACGACCGCCTGCACGCGCTGCGCGATGGCGGACGCGAACTGCCCGCGCCAG
>DASPIV010000751.1:0-6876 GCA_035628955.1 Bordetella sp. | reverse complement strand
CGCCGACACCTTCATCGACCTGTACACCGCCCTGGTCAGCGTGCCCACCATTGGCCGCAGCCTGCTGGGCGACGCAACCTGGCAGCACTTGTCGGGCCGCCTGCAGCCTGGCCAGCAGGCCTTGCTGGTCGCCGGCAACGGAGCCTATTCATTCAAGGGCTCGGGCTACGTGCGTGGCGGCATCTTCGATCGCATCGAAGTCATCCAGCAGGAAAGCAGCTTCCGGTTCCGCGATCGCAACCACCAGCGCCTGGCCGATGTGGCTGCCACCGGAGCGCCTTCGTTTGCCGAAGTGGCGCTGTTCGTCGTACCCGACGATGCCTCGCTCGATGCCACCGCTCCCTGGCGCATGCAGCTTATGGTGCAGCGCGTGCTCAGCGTGCAGAACAAGGCTTTCGTCACGTTCGACCTGCCCTATGAACTGCCGCAGGCCTATACCCGGCCGGTGGCCGCCGTACCCGGCTCCACCCGCGCCGCGCCTGCGGCCAACCTGGAACCCACCATCGACGACGGCGCGCCACCCGCGCTCTGGAAGCAGATCTGGCACGCCAAGCAAGGGCAAGTGGCCATCCTGGCCATCGGCCTGGCCGTGCTGGTAGGCATTTTCTTCTTCCAAGACCAACTGGCGCGCCGGCCCCTGATGTACGACCGCCTGCGGCTGGCGTTCCTGGCATTCGCGTTGTTCTGGATCGGCTGGTATGCCCAGGCACAGCTATCGGTAGTTAATGTCCTGACATTTACCACGGCATTGCGCACCGAATTCCGCTGGGACGCCTTCCTGATGGACCCACTGGTGTTCATCTTGTGGTGCGCCACGGCCATTTCAATGGTGTTCTGGAACCGCGGCGCGTTCTGCGGCTGGCTGTGCCCTTTCGGCGCCCTGCAAGAACTCTCCAACCGCCTGGCCAAGCGCCTGGGCATCAAGCAAATCACCGTACGGCATGGCGTCAACCAGCGCCTGGCCACCTTGAAGTACGTCATTTTCCTGCTGCTGTTCGGCTTCTCTCTGTACGACCTGGCATTTGCCGAGCGCCTGGCCGAAGTCGAACCCTTCAAGACCGCCATCATTCTGCGCTTCCTGCGCGACTGGCCCTTCGTGGTTTTCGCCGTAGCGCTGCTGGTGGCCGGCCTGTTCATCGAACGCTTCTTCTGCCGGTATCTGTGCCCGCTGGGCGCGGCCCTGGCCATTCCGGCCCGCCTTCGCATTTTCAACTGGCTGCGCCGCTATCACGAATGCGGCAACCCTTGCCAACGCTGCAATATCGAATGCCCGGTACAGGCCATCGAGCCCACCGGCAGCATCAACCCGAACGAATGCATCCAGTGCCTGCATTGCCAGATGCTGTACCACCACGTAGGCAAGTGCCCTCACCTGATCCAGAAAAACGCCAAACGCCAGCGCCATCGCGTACCACCCCAGGAAGCTGTGCTGAAACGCATGCCCAGCCCCAAGGTCGATGCAACGCCCTCTTCTTCTTCCAATTTCTGACCTTTGCAAAGGCGCCAGCGCCATTCCAACCAAGGAGTTAGCCATGTCCGATCAAAAACCAGACCGAACCGGACTCAGCCGCCGGGGCTTCCTGGGCACCGCCGCATTGTCCGGTGCCGCGGGGCTCGTCGGCGGTGCGCACCTGACCGGTGCGCACGCCAAAGACAGCAAGGCAAGCGGCCAGTCCGGCCATATCGCCCCGGGCGAGCTCGACGAATACTATGCCTTCAACTCGGGCGGCCAGTCGGGCGAGGTCCGCATCCTGGGCCTGCCGTCCATGCGCGAATTGATGCGCATCCCGGTGTTCAACCACTGCAGTGCCACCGGCTGGGGCGTCACCAACGAAAGCCGCAAGATCCTGACCGAAGGCCTTACGCCCGAAACCCGCGCCTTCCTGAAAGACAAGGGCGGCGTTTACCTGAATGGCGACGCGCACCACCCGCACATGTCGTTTACCGACAATACGTACGACGGTCGCTACATCTACATCAACGACAAGGCCAACAACCGCGTCGCGCGCATCCGCTGCGATGTCATGAAGACCGACAAGGTCCTCGAAATTCCCAATGCATCGGGTATCCACGGCCTGCGTCCGCAGCGCTATCCGCGCACGGGCTACGTCTTTGCGAACGGCGAACACATCGTGCCGCTGCCCAACGACGGCATTGTCACCGACAACCCCAAGGAAAATTTTTTCGCCATCTACACCGCCATCGACGGCGAAACCATGAAGGTCGCATGGCAGGTCATGGTTGATGGCAACCTCGACAACGGCGACGCCGACTACCAGGGCAAGTATTCCTTCGCCACCTGCTACAACTCCGAAAAGGGCCTCACGGTCGAAGAAGCGTCGGCCAACGAGCAAGACTGGGTGGTGGTGTTCAACATCAAACGCATCGAAGAAGCCATCAAGTCGGGCAACTTCAAGACGCTGGGTGGTGTGCCGGTGGTCGATGGCCGCCATGGTTCGAAGTTCACGCGCTACATCCCGGTGCCCAACTCGCCGCACGGCTGCAACGCCGCCCCCGACGGCATCCATGTGGTTCTCAACGGCAAGCTCTCGCCCACCGTTACCGTGCTCGACGTGCGTAAGCTCGACGACCTATTCAACGACAAGATCAAGTTGCGCGACGTGGTCGTGGCCGAACCGCAGCTTGGCCTGGGGCCCCTGCACACCGCCTTCGACGGCCGGGGCAACGCCTACACCACGCTGTTCATCGACAGCCAGATGGTCAAGTGGAACCTCGACAAGGCCCGCCGCGCGTACCTGGGCGAAAAGGTCGACCCCATCATCCAGAAGCTCGACGTGCACTACCAGCCGGGCCACAACCACAGCACCATGGGTGAAACCCGTGAAGCCGACGGCAAGTGGCTGGTATCGCTGAACAAGTTCTCCAAAGACCGCTTCCTGAACGTCGGCCCGCTCAAGCCCGAGAACGATCAGCTCATCGACATTTCCGGCGACGAAATGAAGCTGGTCCACGACGGCCCCAGCTTCGCCGAGCCCCACGACATGCTGCTGGTGCACCGTTCCAAAGTGCATCCGCTCAACGTCTGGAAGCGCGACGACCCCATGTGGGAAGACGCGCGCCAACTGGCCAAGAAAGACGGCGTGGTGCTGGAAGATGCCGCCAAGATCGTACGCGACGGCAACAAGGTACGGGTCTACATGATCGCGGTCGCGCCCATGTTCAGCATCAAGCAATTCGAGGTCAACCAAGGTGACGAAGTCACTGTCGTCGTCACCAACATGGAAGTCATCGAAGACCTTACCCACGGCTTCACGCTCGAAGGCCATGGCATCGCCATGGAAATCGGCCCCCAGGCAACCGCCTCGGTAACCTTCACGGCCGATCGCCCGGGTCTTTTCTGGTACTACTGCCAGTGGTTCTGCCATGCGCTGCACATGGAAATGTCCGGCCACATGGTCGTGCGGCCCAAGCAGGCCTAGGTTCCGCATGACCCAGGCGTTACCTGCGTCAGTGCGCGGCGTCGCCGTTCTTGCCGCGCTGCTGGCCGGGTTTGCCCTGGCCGGCGGTGCGGCGGCGGCCATCGTCGACGTACCGGCCGGGGCCAATTTGCAGCAGGCGGTGGCTACGGCCGCCGCCGGCGACGTTCTGCGCCTGGCGCCGGGCGAATATCCCGGCAATCTGGTCATCGACAAGCCCCTTACCCTAGAAGGCCCGCCCGACCGCTCGGCCGTCATCATGGGCGAACGCAGCGGCCGCACCATATGGGTACGCGCCGCCGCCGTTACCCTGCGCCACTTGAGCATCCGCCATTCCGGCCTGAGCCTGCCCCAGATGGACGCCGGTGTATTCCTGGACCGCTCCGCCCACCACGCGGTAATCGAGCACAACGACATTCTCGACAACCTGATGGGCGTGTACGTATGGGGGCCCAATGCCGCCCTGGTACGCGCCAACCGCATCGTCGGCAACACCGAATTGCGCGTGGCCGAACGCGGCAACGGCGTGTCCGTATGGAACAGCCCCGGCACCCAAGTGCTCGACAACGACATATCGGCCGGCCGCGACGGCATTTTCTCCAACACCAGCAAGCACAATCTGTTTCGCGGCAACCGCTTTCGCCAGCTGCGCTACGCGGTGCACTACATGTATACCAACGACAGCGAAGTCAGCGACAACATTTCCGAAGACAACGATATCGGCTACGCCATCATGTATTCGCACCGCCTTGTGGTGCGCAACAACGTGGCGCTACGCAGCCGCGACCAAGGCCTGATGTTCAACTACGCCAACAACGCCATCATCACCGGCAACGCGGTGCAGGGTGGATCCAAGTGCGTGTTCCTGTACAACGCCAACAACAACCGCTTCGAATCCAATCACTTCCAGGGTTGCGACATCGGCATCCATTTCACGGCCGGGTCAGACGGCAACGCCATATCGGGCAATGCCTTCATCGAGAACCAGAACCAGGTCAAGTACGTGGGCACGCGCGTTATCGAATGGTCGCTCGACGGCCGCGGCAACTACTGGAGCGACAACACCGCCTTCGACCTGGACGGCGACGGCATCGCCGACACCGCCTATCGTCCCAACGGCATCATCGACCAGATACTGTGGCGCGCCCCCGCGGCCCGCATCCTGCTGAACAGCCCCGCGGTATCGATCGTGCGGTGGGCACAATCCCAGTTTCCGGCTTTACTGCCGGGCGGTGTCATCGACAGCGCCCCCCTGATGCGCGCGCCCGACCTGCCCGCGGCAAGAGCCCACAAGGGGGCGTTGCAATGACAGCCGCCCAAGTCGCCCGAGTCTCCCAAGTTGCCCTTGTGGGCACCAGCATGCATTATGGCCAGCACCGGGCGCTGGACGGCATCGACCTGGAACTGCATGCCGGCGAATGCGTGGCCCTGGCCGGGCACAACGGCGCGGGCAAAAGCACACTGATCAAACTGGTATTGGGCCTGATTCGCCCTACCCATGGCCAGGTCTTGCTGCTGGGGCAAGATGCCGCCAGCCGCCAGGCCGCCCACCTGCGGCACGATATCGGCTACCTGCCCGAAACCGTAGCCCTGTATCCCGCCATGACGGGCGCCGAAACCCTGGACTTCTACGCCCGCCTGAAGCGCCAGCCGCTGGCGCGCAACGCGGTGCTGCTGGAACGCGTCGGCATCGCCGACGCCGCCCGGCGCCGGGTGGGCGGCTATTCAAAGGGCATGCGGCAGCGGTTGGCACTGGCCCAGGCCCTGCTGGGCCAGCCGCGCATCCTGCTGCTCGATGAGCCCACCACCGGCCTGGATCCGGCCTCGCGGCTGATGTTCTACGAAATCGTGCGCGAACTGCGCAGCGACGGTGCCACCGTACTGCTCAGCACCCACGCGTTGGCCGAGATCGCCAACCACGTCGACCGCGTCATCGTCATGAAGCATGGCCACAAGGTCGCCGACGGCACGCTGGCGCAACTGCGCCAGTCCATCGGCGTACCCGTGCGCATCGTGTTGACGCTGGCCCAGCCCGTACCCGCCACGGCCCTGCCCACCCCGTGGGAACCCATGGGCCCGACGCGCTTTGAACGGCTATGCGCCGAAGCCGGCAAGGTCAGTGTCATTCGCGAACTGGGCCGCATGGGCCTGCCCCTCGCCGACATCGACATCCACACCCCCAGCCTGGACGAGATCTACGCCCATCTGCTCGAACGGAAAAACGCATGAACGCCGTCCTGACCATCATCGGCAAAGAAATCCGCGACGGCCTGCGCAACCGCTGGGTCCTGGCCACCGCGCTGTTGCTGGCCGGCCTGGCCTTGTCGCTGGGCTTGCTGGGCAGCTCGCCCACCGGTGCCGTCAAGGTCGAACCGCTGACCGTTACCGTGGTCAGCCTGTCCAGCCTGTCGATCTTCCTGGTGCCGCTGATTGCCATGCTGCTGGCCTATGACGCCATCGTCGGCGAAATCGATCGCGGCTCCCTGGCCCTGTTGCTCAGTTACCCCGTATCGCGCTGGCAGGTCATCGTCGGAAAGTTCATCGGCCACCTGGCCATCCTGGCGCTGGCCACCACCGCCGGCTACGGCTTTGCCGGCCTGGCCCTGCAACTCGCCCATGGCGGCGCCGATGCCGCCGCCTGGCGCCCCTTCGCCTTCCTGATCGCCGCCAGCGTGCTGCTGGGCGCCAGCTTCCTGGCCATGGGCTACCTGGTCAGCACCCTGGTGCGCGAGCGCGCCACCGCCGCCGGCATCGCCATCGGCGTATGGCTGTTCTTCGTGGTCATCTACGACATGGCCCTGCTCGGCCTGCTGGCCGCCGACCAGGGCCGCACCGTCACCGCCGGCCTGCTCAACGTGCTGCTGCTGCTCAATCCCTCCGACGTCTACCGCCTGATGAACCTGACAGGCTTCGAGAACATCTCCATGTACGCCGGCATGGCCGGCGTCAGCGGCCAGGCCAGCCTGGGCGCCGCCACCCTGGCCATCGCGCAACTGCTGTGGATCGCCATCCCGTTCCTGCTGGCCGCCATCGCCTTCCAGAGAAAATCCCTATGAGCGCGCCGCGCACCCTGCTCGCCCGCCTCCGGCCGGCCGCCTGCGCCGTCCTGCTGGCCCTGCTGGCCGCGTGCGGCGGCGACGACCGGCAAGCCGCCTCGGCCCCGCCGCCGGCGGCCATCACCGTGGACGCCGTCGGCCACTACTGCGGCATGGCCCTCAATGAACACGTCGGCCCCAAAGGCCAGATCTTCCTCGACGGCGGCGACACCCCGGTGTGGTTCTCGACCGTGAAACAGGTCTTCGCCTACACCGTGCTGCCCGAGGAACCCAAGACTATCCGCGCCATCTACGTCAACGACATGGCCGGCACCGAGCGCGGCGCCGCGCCCGACCCCGCCGCCTGGCGCCCCTTCGCCTTCCTGATCGCCGCCAGCGTGCTG
>DASPIV010000750.1:0-2186 GCA_035628955.1 Bordetella sp. | reverse complement strand
AATACCGTATTGACAGGCATCGGCACCTACGGCACCGACTACACGCGGCGCGCCGCCATTGCCTACGCCGGGTTGGGCGCCACCACGCCGCACGACGCGCTGTACCCCGTCACCACGGTCGACGACGATGGCGACGCCCTGCGCAGCGATGAAGAATACGTACTGCACTTCGACAAGGGCCAGTTGCCGCCGGCCAATGCCGCGTGGTCGCTGATCCTCTACAACGCCGACCGCAACCTGGCGCCCAACCGCATCGGCCGCTATGCGCTGCGCAGCACGGACCCGCTGCAATACAACGCCGACGGCTCGCTGGACATCTACATCCAGCGCGACGATCCGGGCCCGCGCAAGGCGGCGAACTGGCTGCCCGCGCCCGACCGGGGCAACTTCATGCTGAACATGCGGCTGTACTGGCCGCGCGACATCGCCCTGGACGGCAACTGGGCACCGCCGCCGGTCCGCGAAGACTGACCGCGGGGCTGGCCTGCCCTGCGCCTGGAAAGCGGCGCCGGAGTCATCCGGCGCCGCTTTCTTCATTTGCCGGCGCAAAACGAATCACGCTATACTCTACGGGTTTGACGCTTGCGGGATAAAAACACGTGGTGGCCTACCGTGCATGTCGTGTCCGCAAGAGCGGGGAAGCCTGATGCAAAGCCTGGTGGAACAAAATCCGGTGCTTACCGATGCCGATCGCGCGGCACTCGATGCCCAGGCTTGCCGGGGGCTCTTGTGGGCATTGGCGGCGCAGGGTGCCATGGGCCTCGCGGCGGCGGCAATTGCAGGGATCATTGCGGGGGCGGCGGCGGGTTTGTCGGCGTTGGCGGGGGCGGGAGCGTATTTCATACCCAATGCGCTGTTTGCATTGCGTCTGCTCATCAACGTACTCAAATCGGGTCGAGCCAGTCCCGTTACTTTTTTCCTCGGCGAGATGGTCAAGCTGCTCATGACGGCGCTGCTGTTGTGGCTGCTGTCGCGTGTGGCGCAAGGCTGGCTGGTATGGCCGGCGGTGCTGCTGGGCCTGATCTTCACGCTCAAGGGCTATCTCCTGCTGTTGATGTTCCGCAAGTTGTCATAGCTGCTTAGAAATCATGCAACGGCCGGCCCGCAAGGTCCGGCCCCACAGCAAAGAGGGTAGGGTTCCAAATGGCTGCTGCCAGCGACGTATCGCCTCAGTCCGCGTATATCCAGCACCACCTGGTGCATCTGAACAACATCGGCGAGAAGCAGTCCGTCATCGCCCAGTTCGATGTCATCAACTACGACTCGATCTTCTGGTCCGCCCTTACCGGCCTGGTCGTCATCGTCTTCCTCTGGCTGGCCGCGCGCCGCGCCACGGCCGGCGTGCCGGGCCGCTTCCAGGCTTTCGTCGAAATGATCGTCGACATGGTCGACGAGCAGGCCAAGGGCATCGTCGCCAACGCCAAGAGCCGCCTGTTCGTGGCCCCGCTGGCCCTCACCGTGTTCCTCTGGATCGTCCTGATGAACGCGCTCGACCTGATCCCCGTCGACCTGATGCCCTCGGTGTGGCGCTGGACCGGCCTGGGCGAGCACCACGGCGACCCGCTGTACTACCACCGCATCCTGCCCACCGCCGACCTGAACGTGCCCATGGGCATGTCGCTGGGCGTGCTGCTGCTGATGTTCTACTACGGCATCAAGATCAAGCACCCGGGCGGCTTCGTCAAGGAACTCTTCACCGCGCCTTTCCATGCCCACGGCATCGGCGCGCTGCTGCTGGCGCCCGCCAACCTGCTGCTCAACCTGATCGAATACGCCGCCAAGTCGGTGTCGCTCGGCATGCGGTTATTCGGCAACATGTTCGCCGGCGAACTCGTGTTCATGCTCATCGCCCTGCTGGGCGGCGCCTGGACGGGCCTGAACGCTGCCAGCGTCGGCCTGGGTATCGGCCATGTGCTGGCGGGATCGGTGTGGGCCATCTTCCACATCCTGATCGTGCTGTTGCAGGCTTTCATCTTCATGATGCTGACGCTGGTGTACATCGGCCAGGCTCACGAAGGGCATTGACCCCGTTTTCCTGGCGCGGGCGGCTGCCCACGCCGGGGCGCAAGATTTTCTTGCATACCAAGCAGTACCTGTCTTCTTACAATTTGACTTCAGATTTCTAACCAAGGAGTTGTCATGACCAACGTCGCTTTCGTTGCTCTCGCTTGCGGTCTTATCATCGG
>DASPIV010000749.1:0-6638 GCA_035628955.1 Bordetella sp. | reverse complement strand
AGCTTTCGTGCGCGCGCCTCGCGCACCAGGAAGGTGACGTCCGCGCCCGCCTGGGCCGCCCGCCCGCCAAAATAGCCGCCCGTGCCGCCTGCGCCAAGAAACAGCAATCGCATCAATGTCTCCGCTGGAAAAATTCCGCGTCGCCATACCCCGCGACACGCACCACGCAAGATTATGCACCCAGGCAATGCCGGCGCGAAACAAGCTGCCTATAATCCATTCGCAGTGTGCAAGACACGTAATTCAGCGTGACACCCCCGATTCTCATCGCGTTGCGTGCAGGAGCCCTCGGCAATGACATTCCGCACTTCCCTGTCTGTCACCGGACGCATGCGGCGCAGCACCATGCTGCGGCTGGGCGCGGCGTGCGCCTGGCTGGCCGCGGGCAGGGCGCATGCGCAGGCCCCGGACCGGATCAAGGTTGCCGCGGTCTACACGGTGCCCATCGGCCAGCAATGGGTATCGCGCGTGCACCGGGCGCTCATCCTGGCCCGCACGCGCGGCGAGATCGACTACATGTTCTCGGAAAACGTGTCGCACGGCATGTACGAGCGGGCCTTGCGCAAGTACGCCGAGCAGGGCGTGCAACTGATCGTGGGCGAGGCCTTCAGGGCTGAGGACGCCGCCCGCAAGGTGGCCCGCGATTATCCTCGAATCGCCTTCCTGATGGGGTCGTCGGGGCGTCCCCAGCAACCCAACTTCTCGGTGTTCGACAACTACATCCAGGAACCCGCCTACCTGAGCGGCATGATCGCCGGCGGCCTGAGCGAGCATGGCAAGATCGGTTTGGTGGGCGGCTATCCCATTCCGGAAGTCAACCGCCTGATGCATGCCTTCATGGATGGCGTACGCGAGATCAATCCCGACGCGCAGTTCTACGTGGCCTTCATCGGCTCGTGGTTCGATCCGCCCCAAGCCAGGAAAGCTGCCTTTGCCATGATCGACCAGGGAGTCGACGTGCTCTATGCCGAACGCTTCGGCGTGGCCGAAGCCGCGCAAGAGCGCGGCAAGCTGGCCATCGGCAACGTCATCGATACCCAGCCGCAATATCCGGACACGGTCGTGACTTCGGCGCTGTGGAACATGGAACCCACCATCGAGCGGGCACTTACCATGGTCAGGCGCGGCACCTTCAAGGCCGACGACTACGGAAAGTACTCGCAGATGCGCTACCAGGGCTCGACGCTGGCGCCGTTGGGCACCTTCGCCGACAAGCTGCCCGGCGGGCTGGTCGCCAGCGTCCAGGCCCGGCAGAAAGCCATCCTGGACGGCACCTTCAGCGTCAAGATCAACGACAACCCGCCGCGCTCCAGCCCGCCATGAATCAGGCCAGCGGCAGATAGATGCGCGTCTTGAGCTCGGCCGCGGGCGTGGTCTTGGGATCGTTCACATACTCTTCCCACATGGGGAAATCCAGCGTCTCGTGGCCGCTGGCCGGCAGCCATTCCGAGAACAGCCAGTTGTAAGCGGCTTCGATTTCACTGTAAGGCCCGGTGTAGTCCAGCACGGCGCAGCGCGTGGCCGGCAGGACGAACGGCTCGAACACCGCATCGGCCGCCGCGCCGTCGGGCACGGTCAGGCCGGCGCGCGAGCGCAGCTTGTCGGCCGGAATTTGCGCCGGGTCGTCGTAGTACACGCCGAATGACCGCGTGGCGGGCCCCACCAGGTCGCGGCTGGACGCCAGCATGAACAGCCGGTCAAAGGTGGTGCCGATTTGTTGATAGTCGCCCTGGTGCGCCAGGGTGGCCAGCGACGCGCCGGCAAACTGTTCGATGGTAGTGGGATACATGCCAAACTCCTCAGGGTTGAAAGGCCTGGAGCGCGCATGGCGATAGCGGCCCGGCGGCATTCCGAACACGGCGCCGAAAGCCCGGTTGAAAGCGGCTTGCGACGTGTATCCGGCGCGTTGCGCCACCTGCTGCATGGATCGGCCTCCCGCCAAATCCACCGATGCCCGGTGCATGCGCACGCGCAGCATCGTGGCGTTTACCGTCTCGCCCATCAACGCGCGGTACACACGGTGAAAGTGATAGGGCGACAGGCATGCCAGCTCGGCCAGGCGATACAAGTCGGGCGCCGCGTCGGGATGCGAGGCCAGCCATTGCAACACCGGTTCCAGCCGGTTGGCATAGTGGATGCGAGTCTTGGATTTCATGCGTTCTCCAGGGCTCCCACTGTATCGGCCACCACTTTGCAGATTTTGCGGTTTTTCGAAGCGAAGCCCGGGCCAAGCCCAAGCAGGAGAGTGGCCGGGATACTGCCAGCTGCCTGGCCTGCGCGGTCAGTGGGGATACGTACCGGGCAGCAGCACGCTACGGTCACCCGGCGTCAGCGACTTGCGCCCGCACAGGGCCATGGTGACGTCCATTTCCTTGTACAGGATCTCCAGCGTACGCGTGACGCCCGCCTTGCCATACGCCCCCAGGCCGTACAGGAACGCGCGCCCGATCATGGTGCTGCGCGCGCCCAGCGCCACGGCCTTCAAGATATCTTGCCCCGAGCGGATACCGCCATCCATCCATACCTCGATGCGCGAACCGACTGCGTCGGCGATGGCCGGCAGGGCCGCAATCGACGACATTGCGCCGTCAAGCTGCCGGCCGCCGTGATTGCTGACGATCAGGGCGTCGGCGCCGCTATCGGCGGCCAGGCGCGCATCCTCGACATCCAGGATGCCCTTCAGGATCAACTTGCCGCCCCAGCGCTGCTTGATCCATTCGACGTCGGCCCAGCTCAGGCGCGGATCGAACTGTTCGGCCGTCCAGGACGACAGCGACGACAAGTCGGCCACGCCCTTGGCATGGCCGACAATGTTGCCGAACGTGCGGCGCGGCGTGCCCAGCATACCCAGGCACCAGCGTGGCTTGGTGACCAGATTGATCAGGTTGGCCAGCGTGGGCTTGGGCGGTGCCGACAGGCCGTTGCGAATATCCTTGTGACGCTGGCCCAGTATCTGCAAGTCCAGCGTCAGCACCAGCGCCGAGCAGCGGGCCGCCTTGGCGCGATCGATCAGGTTGGCCACGAACTCGCGGTCGCGCATCACATACAGCTGGAACCAGAATGGCTTGCCAGTGGCACGCGCCACGTCTTCGATCGAGCAGATGCTCATGGTGGACAGCGTGAAGGGCACGCCGAATTCGGCGGCTGCCTGCGCGGCCACCATTTCGCCGTCGGCATGCTGCATGCCCGTCAGGCCGGTGGGTGCAATGGCCAGCGGCATCACCGCATCGGTGCCGGCCATCGTGGTGCGCAGCGAACGGCCTTCCATATCCACGGCCACCCGCTGGCGCAGCTTGATCGCCTGGAAGTCGGTTTGGTTCGCGCGATACGTGCCTTCAGTCCAGGCACCGGAGTCGGCATAGTCGTAGAACATGCGCGGCACGCGCTTCTGCGCCAGGACGCGCAAATCTTCAATGCAGGTGATCTTGGCTAGGTTCGAATTCATGGGACACTATTGAAAATAGAGGACCAAAAAAGGGCGTAGCAAGTATACGCGCGCCCTCCGTACCAAGAGGAATCGCAGCATGCAAGTCCCCCAACACGAGACCGTGCACGTCATCATCAAGGGTGTGGTGCAAGGCGTGGGCTATCGGCACGCCGCTGTGCGCCGCGCCCATATGCTGGGCGTTACCGGCTGGGTGCAGAACATGGAAGACGGCACCGTCCAGGCCCTGGTGCAAGGCACGCCCGACCAGGTCGACCATATGCTCGAATGGCTGCGCCGCGGCCCGCCGGCCGCCATCGTGCGCGACCTGGTCAGCCAGCGCGAATATACCGACAAGCGCTACGTGCGCTTCGAACAGCTGTAGGCGGGCGCCCGGGCCGCCGGCCAGCGCCAGCCCCGCTCAGCGGCTGGCTCCGCGTGGGGCGACGGGCCAGATTGCCTCTACTCGCCCATTGCGCACCGCAACAAAGCATTCGTGCAAATTGACCGTCGGGTCGCAATGCCCCGGCACCAGTTTCACTTTGTCGCCCAGCTTGAAGGCCGGCGCACCGGGCCCCAGGGCCAGGGTGCCATGCTCGTCGGACGCGCCGGCCACGCGCACATCGTCCAGGCCGCGCACCAACGGCAATCCCTTTTCGACGCTGAACGATTTCAGCCCGGCGTCCACCACGGCCCTTCCGGGCACCGCCACGCTCATTACCGACGCCAGCACGAACAGGCTGTTCTCGAAGTCGGCGTAGGCCTTGCCATCGGCCCCTTCGATCGCGCCGTACTCGGCGTCCATGAAAATATAAGAGCCGGTTTGCAGTTCATTCCATATCTTCGAGCCGCTTTCGAAAGGATATGTGCCCGTACCTGCGCCCCCGATCAGCTCGCACCGCAGGCCTTCGCGCTCGAGCAGTTGCACCGTGGCGCGAACCCGCTCGGCCGCCTGCTCGACCGCGCTGCGCCGGGCGGCATAGCCGGGCAAATGCTGGGCGGCTCCCTGGTAGGCCTGCAAGCCGCGAAAGCGCAGGCCGGGGGCGGCGTCGATACGTTTGGCCAATTCCCGCGCGGGCTCCCCGGGAGGCACTCCGCAGCGCTGCATGCCTACGTCGATCTCAACCAGGCCGCCCAGTTCCACGCCTAGCTCCAGCGCCGCACGGCTGGCAGCGTCCACTTGCTCCACGGCGTCGAAACACAGCGTCACCACGGCATCCTTCGCCAATGAGGCCAGCCGCCTGAGTTTGTGCTCGCCTACCACTTGGTTGGTCACCAGCACATCGCGCACGCCACCCCGCACCAGAGCCTCGGCTTCGCCCACTTTCTGGCAGCATTGCCCTACCGCCCCCAGCGCTATCTGCTTGAGCGCGATGGCGCAGCAGCGATGGGTTTTGGCATGCGGACGCAACCGCACTCCGGCTTGGTGCGCGAACTCGGCCATTTTTTTCAGGTTGCGCTCGAAAGCGTCCAGATCCACGATCAAGGCCGGAGTGTCGATCGTATCCACGGCGTCGCCTATCCGGGCGGGGGGAATGTACATGGCTTCGGCTCAGCGAGGAACTTCCAGCTTGTAAGAACGCTGCGGCGGCGGTGCCACCTTGAAATACTTCTGGTAAATCGTCGTGTAGTCGATATACGAATAACCCGACGTCAGCTCGGAAACAAAGCTGTCCAGGAATTGCTTCCATTCCAGCTCGCCCAGTTTGTAGGCGATGCCGTAATTCTGGAAACCGCTGAAAAGCTCCGGCACGATCGCGATATCGGGATTGGTGGCGGCGTACCACATGCCGATCGGCAGATCGACCAGGAACGCCTGCACGCGACCCGAACGCAGGGCTAGCGACTGCTGGTCCACGGTTTCGAAACTTGCGACTTTGGCCTGCGGCGCCACCCGCTTCATCAGGTCGATCTGTTCGGGTACGGTCAAGGTGGCGATCGTGATGGACGGGTCGTTGATATCCGCCAGGGTCTTGATTTTCGAATCCTTGCGTACCACCGCAGTCATGCCGGTATCGAAATAGCGCGGCGTGAATCCCACCCGTGTCAGGCGCGTCGGCGTGATGGTGGCGAACTGTGCCACCATATCCACCTGGTCGTTCTGCAGTGCCGACCACCGCGCCTCATTGCTCAACAGTTCGAACTTCACCTTGCTGGGGTCGCCGAACAGGGCTTTGGCCACCAGGCGGCTGACATCGATGTCGAAACCCTGCAGCTCACCCTTGTCGTTCTTGAACCCGAACGGCGGGGTAGTGCTGGTGGTGCCCACGATAAGATAGCCTCGCTTGAGCACGTCCTGCAGTTTGTCGGCCTGGGCCAGCCCCGGCCATATCATTGCCAGCGCCGCGCCTGCCGCAAGTGCCGACTGGATCCATTTGCGAAAGAACATGATTCCCCCCTTCTCCAATGAGATGGCCCGCCCCGCGAGAGGCTAGGCCACAATATCCGCCGCCGGGCCGTGGGCACGGAAGCGAGCCAAGAACTTGCGCAGTTGCTCGGTGGCGGGCTGCACCAGCACCTGCTGCGGATCGCCCTGCTCGACCACGCAGCCTGCCTCCATGAAAATGACCTGGTCGGCGACGTCGCGGGCGAACTGTATCTCGTGCGTGACGCACACCATCGTCAGGCCGTGCTGCTTGAGATCGCGCACGACTTCCAGTACTTCGCCCACCAGCTCGGGATCCAGCGCCGAAGTGATCTCGTCGAGCAGCAGCACTTCCGGGTTCATCGCCAGGGCGCGTGCGATGGCCACGCGCTGTTGCTGCCCTCCCGACAAGAAAACCGGATACTGGTTCTTCTTTTCCTCCAGGCCCACCTGGTCCAGCAGATCCATGGCCAGCTTGCGCGCATAGATTTCGCTTTTGCCCAGGATCTTGCGCGGACCGCACATGACGTTCTGCAACACAGTCATGTGCGGAAACAGATTGAACTGCTGAAAAACCATGCCGATACGTTGCCGCGCGTCGGCTTCCTCGCGGCTGTTCCAGCGGCGCCAGCGGCCATTCGGCAGGCGCTCTCCGCCCAGCGGGCGGCCAGCAATCTCGATCTCTCCCCGGTCCCAGTGTTCGAGCAGATTCAGGCAGCGCAGCATGGTGCTCTTGCCCGAGCCGCTGCGGCCGAGCAAGACCGCGGTCTTGCCTTTGGGCACGTCGAAACTGAGTCCGCGCAACACCTCGACCGTGTCGAAAGACTTGAATAAATTCCGGATGGAGAT
>DASPIV010000748.1:0-6286 GCA_035628955.1 Bordetella sp. | reverse complement strand
CGTCGGTGGGGGGATCCTCGATCATGTCCACGTCACCCGCCAGCAAGGCAGCCACGCGGCCGGCGGCATTCGACATGGGGCGGTAGGTCACCTTGTCCCACTCGGGCTCCTTGCCCCAATAGTGCTCGTTGCGCGCGAACACCAGTTCCGCGCCGCGCTTCCAGGAAACGAACTTGTACGGGCCGGTACCCACCAGACCGTTGCCGCTGTTCAGTTCTGTCGTGGTCTTGCCCTCGGGGGCGGGCCCCGAGGCCGCTTTCTTCGACAGAATGGGCAACTGCGCCAGGTTGATCAGCAGCAGGGGCGCCGGCGCCTTGGTGGTAATGCGCAGGGTCAGCGGATCGACCGCCTCGGTCTTGGCCACCGAACCCAGGTACAGCGTGAAGGGCGACGGGCTGTTCGGTACCTTCGGGATACGGTCGTAGGTGAACACCACGTCTTCCGCCGTGAACGGCGTGCCATCCGAGAATTTCACGTTGGGGCGCAGCTTGAAGGTCCAGACATTGCCATCCACCGTCCAGGACTCGGCCAGCGCGGGTTGCGGCTGCAGCTTGGAATCGGAGCGCACCAGCGGGTCGAACAGGGTCTGGGATATTTGCGTATTGGGCGTCAGCGCGTGGTATTGCGGATCGAGCGAACTGGGCTCGGTCTTCAGCGCCACCACCAGGTCGCGCGCCGCCGCCGGTGCCATGGCGCCCAGGGCCATGGCCATCGTAAGTGTGCCGCCAGCCAATAAACGTAACCACTGAGATGCCATGATGCTCTCCCGATGTGTTCTGTAGGGTAGACCGCCGGCACACCTTAACCAGCAAACACACAGGCACGCAACAGTTATATTCCCTTATTGCCGTCCTGAATTCCTCGAAGAAATCCGTCTATCCATGGCCTTGTCCACACATGCTCCTATCGCCGCCATCGCCACTGCACCGGGCCGCGGCGGCATCGGGGTGGTGCGCGTTTCCGGCCCTGATTTGTCGGGACTGGCGCGGCGCCTGTTCGGCCGCGAACTGACACCGCGCCACGCGCATTACCTGCCGTTCACGGCCGACACCGGCGAACACCTGGACGAAGGCATCGCCCTGTATTTCCGTGCGCCGCAGTCGTACACCGGCGAAGACGTGCTGGAACTGCAAGGCCACGGCGGGCCGGCCGTGCTGCGGCGCATCCTGGACCGCTGCCTGCAGGCCGGCGCCGACCTGGGCCTGCGCCTGGCCGAGCCGGGCGAATTCACCCGCCGCGCCTTCCTGAACGACCGCATGGACCTGGCCCAGGCTGAAGCCGTGGCCGACTTGATTGATGCATCATCGGTTGCCGCCGCGCGCGGCGCCATGGCGTCGCTGTCGGGCGAATTCTCGGCCCGCGTCAATGCCTTGTCGGACCGCATTGTGCATTTGCGCATGCTGGTCGAGGCCACGCTCGACTTCCCGGAAGAAGAAATCGACTTCCTTGAAAAGTACCAGGCACGCCCCACACTGCAAGCGCTGGCGGCCGACCTGGACACCCTGGTCGCCCAGGCGCGGCAAGGCGTCATTCTGCGCGAAGGCCTGCACGTAGTGCTGGCCGGCCAGCCCAACGTAGGCAAGTCCAGCCTGCTGAACGCCCTGGCCGGCGATGATATCGCCATCGTCACTCCCATCGCCGGCACCACGCGCGACAAGGTGGTGCAAGAAATCCACATCGAAGGCGTGCCCCTGCACATCGTCGATACCGCCGGGCTGCGCGATACCGACGACACGGTGGAAAGCATAGGCATTGCGCGCAGCTGGAAAGAGATCGAGCGGGCCGATGTGATCCTGCACCTGCAGGATGCCACCCAGCCCACCGATGCGCTGGACGCGCAAATCGTGGCGCGGCTGCCGGCGCGCACGCCCTTGCTGACCGTATTCAACAAGGTGGATCTGCTGGACCAGCCCTTCACGACCGGTGCCGGTCAGCTGGGGATTTCCGCCCGCGTGGGAGTGGGGTTGGATGAACTGCGTGCCCGCCTGCTGGCATTGGCGGGGTGGAACCCCGGGGCCGAATCGCCCTGGCTCGCGCGCGAAAGGCACGTGCACGCCCTGCAGGCCGCCGCCGGGCACTTGGCCACCGCCACCGAACACGCCGCCCAGGACGACCGCGTGCTGGACCTGTTTGCCGAAGAACTGCGCCTGGCCCATGACAGCCTGAGCAGTATTACCGGCAAATTCACCAGCGATGATCTGCTCGGCGAGATTTTTTCCAGTTTCTGCATCGGGAAATAGCTCGGGTGAGCCCTACACCCCCGAATAAAGCCCCAGCCCCGCCACGGGCATGTCGGCCTGCAGGATCTGGCCGGTTTCCGACTCGGTGATGTACAGGGTCTTGCCGTCCGGGCCGCCGTAGGCGATGTTGGTCGTGTGGTCGCCTTCGGCCGACTGCACCCTGCCGACCGGCACGCCGCGCCGATCGAACAGCCAGACAACGCCCAGCCCGATATGCGCCACCGCCAGGCCGCCTGCGCTATCCACTGCCAGGCCGTCGGGCCCGCCCCCGCCGGATAGCTGGATGTAGTTGGCCACTTTGGCGACTGTCCCGTCGGCCATCAGCGGTACCCGCCATACGGCGTTGGCCCGCGTTACCGCCACGTACAGCACCGTACCGCTGGGATCCACGGCGATGCCGTTGGGGCTGGGAATATTGTCCAGCAGGCAGTCCACGCGGCCATCGGCGCGCACCCTGAACACCCGTCCGGTGGGGTCATGCAGCCCTGTCAAACCCTGGTCGGTGAAATAAAGATCGCCATTGGGCGCAAATACCAGATCATTGACTGCCTTCAGGCGCTCGAGGCGGACGCGGGTCACGAACGGGCTGATATCCCCGGTGCGCGGGTCGTACACCATGATGCCGTGGGCGTAATCGGCAATGAAAAGCCGGCCGTCCTGGTGAATGGCCACGCCATTGGGCTCGCCGTCATATTGAAGCGCCAGCGAAAACTCGCCGTCGGGTGATACCCTGAAAATACGCCCGTAAGGAATATCGACGCACCATAGCGTTCCTTCCCGATCGAATGCCGGGCCCTCGAGCAGCGAATGTTCCGGCAAATTGCCGGGCTGGCCGCGATGCCATTCGGTATTCTTGCCTTTATTGCGAAAGGCATCGGGCAGGCGCGCAAACACCCGGGTGGAAATGACAGGGGGGGCGTCAAACAACATGGGTCACGCTCCTTTCATGACCGACGGCAGCCATAAGGCAATGCCGGGGAAGGCATACAGCAGGAAGGCAAACGCCACGATGATCAACGCGAACGGCGCCGAGGCCCGGGCCACCGTGCCCAGCCGCGTGTCGCTTGCAATCGATTGCACGGCGAACAGGTTCAGGCCCATGGGCGGCGTCAGGGCTCCCAGCTCGATGAACACCACGATAATGATGCCTGTCCACACGCCGTCGAAACCCATGGCGGCGAATGAAGAATACAGAATCGGCACCGTCAGCAGCATGATCGACAAGCCATCGATGAACATGCCGACGATCAAATACACAACCAGCAACAGCAGGAAAAAGGTGAACGGGGACAGCCCCAGGTCCACCATGCCGTTGGCCAGCCCTTGGCCGATACCCGAGGTGACCACGGCAAAATTCAGGATCTGCGCATTGATGGTAATGAACATGACCACGCCGCTGGTAATCGCGGCATTGACCAGCGCCTGCATCAGCCGGGCCCGCGTCAACACCCGGTATGCCGCCGCCAGAAGCAGGGCGAACAAGCACCCCAGCGCGGCGGCCTCGGTCGGCGTGACGATGCCGAAATACATGCTGCCGATCACGGCTACGATCAGCCCGATTACCGGTACGGCATCCCGCAGCGCATGAGCCAGCTGGCGCGCCGACGGCCTGGTCTCGTCGCGGGGGGCCAGTGCGGGATTGAGCCCGACCCGCACCGCCACATACAGCATGAAAATGCCGGCCAGCAACAAGCCCGGAATGACGCCCGCCATGAACAGGTCCAGCAGTGAAACCTGGGTCATCGAGGCGTAGACAATCATGGGTATCGACGGCGGGATGAGAATCCCCAGGCAGCCACCGCCGGTAAGCGTACCCAAGGTAAGGCTGTCGGCGTAGCCGCGCTTGCGCATCTCGGGAATGGCCACCGACCCCACCGTCATCGCGGTCGCGACAGACGAACCGGCAATCGCCGAGAAAATGGCGCAGCCGATCACATTCGTCTGCGCCAGCCCGCCGGGCAGCCAGCGCAGCAAAATGGCAACGCCCGAGTAGAAACGGCCCGCGATACCGCTGCGCAAGATGACTTCGCCCATCAGCACAAAAAGCGGTATGGACACCAATGTGAAATTATTGGTGGTGTTCCATACGATGTCACCCAACGAGAGCCAGAGGTCGGTGCCGGCCACCAAGGTAATGCCGACGATACCCACCAGCCCTATGCTGATCCCTATACCTACGCCGCCCACCAGGCTCGCCAGCAGCATTACGCCATAGATGCTCAGCGTCAGTTGCCAGCTCATTCCTGCACCGCCTGTCCAGAGTCGCCAGGGGCCTCGAAGGGCATCGGCAAAGGCCCTCGGCCGCAGGCGGCGCGCCACTGCATCAAGGCCGTATGCAGGAAGGCGATGGCAAGCATCGCGAATCCAACGGGCATGACGACCTGCGGCAAATACAAGGGCGTTTCCGAATACTGCATGGACGTCGTTTCAAAAAGAACACTGCTGTAGAAAGTGTCCCAGGTGGCTTCAAGCAAGATCAAGGACAGGATGGCCCCCGCCAGCGACGCAAGCCCGTCTATGGCCGCCCTGACCCTGACCGGAAGCACGTTGCGCAGTGCGTCGACCCGCAGAAAGCGGTCCGACCGTTGGGCGTATAGAAAACCGCCCATCGTCACCCATGTGAACAGGTAGCCGCTGTACTCTTCGGAAATCTGGATGGATGTCTTGAAGAAAAGCCGCGTCGCGATCTCGACGCACATCAAGGCCATCATCAAGAGCAGCATATAGGCGGATGCGGTGAGTGCGGTCCGGCCAAAGCAATCGAGCCATCGGCCGACCCGGTCCAACGGCGACCTGCCGGCCGCCAACCCGTGATGATCAGCGGCAGGCATCGACCGCGCCGGCCAGCATCCTGGCCGCCATCTCGCCGTTCTTGGCCGCCCATGCTTCGCCTATCGGCTTGGTGGCGGCGCGCAGTGTTTCCATATCCGCAGCGCTGACATCCATGAGCGTCATGCCTTTCTCTTGCAACTGCTTGCGAGCGTCGAGGTCGGCTTCGATCATGGCGGCACGATACTTGGGCGCCCATTCGGCCGCCTTGTCCATCAGCAGCTTGCGCAAATCGTCAGGCAGGCCGTCCAGCGCCTTCTGGTTGACGACCATCGCCTGGTGCGCAAGCGTCAGATTGAGCATGTAGCCCATCTTCGTGACTTCGTTGAACTTCCAATCCAGCGCGGGCACAGCGGCGGTGAAGGCGCCATCCACCACGCCGCGCTGCAACGCCGGAATGACTTCGGACGGCGTTACCGTCACGCCGGCGCCGCCCAGTGCGGCCATCATATCCACCTGCTCCCGGTTCCACGCGCGCACCTTCAAGCCCTTCAACCCCTCGATGCCGTCGATGGGCTTGACCAGCCAGAGCTGCTGGGGCGGCATAACCCACTGCATGATGGACTGCGTCTTGAATTTGCCGCCCAGCACTTCATTGATGTCTTTCTGCATGGCCGGGGCGGCGCTATCGTAGAACTTGTCGATAGAAGTACATGAAAAAGGCATCGACAAGGCATTCAGTTGCGGGACATCGCCGGCCACGAAACCGAAGGCCACGTCTCCGATCTGGACCTGGTCGCGGGCCACGGCGCGCAGCACATCGGAAGCCTTGTAGGGCAGCTCACCCGATGCGAACACTTGAATATGCAGGCGGCCCTGGCTCGAGTCGCTGACGTCTTTCGCAAAGGTCTTGTGCAGCAGCGTCGGCTTGTCGTTGGAAGCGAAGTAGGTGTAGAACTTCCAGTCGAATTCCGCGGCGCCGGCGGCCAGCGAGCAGGTCAAGGCCACCGTGGCGGCGCACAGCGAAAGCACCCGGGCGTGAATTGTCATGCTTGTCTCCTGACTGGTATGCAGTCGTGGTGCCGCATTGATTCTTGCCATCGTCGCATGGCTGTATTTCGCATGTCAACGCAATTTTGCCCGTTTCAATCATAATTGGGCTGTTCTTGGGGCCTGTGTGCCCGGATAATGACTGAAACAGTCAAAATCAGCGCGTGGCATGTGGCAGCACTGCGTGTTGCGACGAAGCGGGCAAGCCGCTAAATTCAGCCACCCCA